>RFXE01000445.1 GCA_009921785.1 Alphaproteobacteria bacterium | reverse complement strand
CCGCCTTCGGTGACGATGCCGTCTATATCGAAAAGTTTTTAGAAAAGCCGCGCCATATCGAAATTCAAGTTCTTGGCGACGGGCAAGGCAACGCCGTGCATCTTGGTGAGCGCGACTGCTCGCTGCAACGTCGTCATCAAAAAGTATGGGAAGAAGGCCCCTCACCTGCACTCAATGAAAGCATGCGTTCGGAGATCGGCGAGACTTGCGCGCAAGCCATGCGCGATCTGGGCTATCTCGGTGTCGGCACAATCGAGTTTCTTTATGAAGACGGTAAATTCTATTTCATTGAAATGAACACTCGTATTCAGGTCGAACATCCGGTCACCGAAATGATCACCGGTATCGATCTTGTGAATGAACAAATTCGTATTGCCGCCGGCGCGCCACTGTCGATCAAACAATCAGACATCAAACTGCAAGGTCACGCAATTGAATGCCGTGTGAATGCTGAAAATCCAGCAACCTTCCGTCCGTCTCCCGGCAAGATTGCGTATTTCCACCCGCCCGGTGGTTTGGGCGTACGTGTCGATTCAGCCGTCTATCAAGGCTATACGATTCCACCGCATTATGACTCGCTTGTTGGCAAGCTCATCGTTCATGGACGCACACGCAATGAATGTTTAATGCGTCTTCGTCGTGCGCTTGATGAATTCGTTGTCGATGGCATCGAAACAACTTTGCCTCTGTTCCGTACTCTCGTGCGCAACGCCGATATTCAGAATGGCCTTTATGACATCCATTGGCTCGAGCATTTCTTGAATGCGGGCGGCATGGATGGATCGCCGACAGAGTAACGCGACATGAGCCGCCGGTCGCTATCGCCCGACGGCATCACTCCCGAATTGATGTTGCGCGCCTATTCCATCGGCGTGTTTCCGATGGCGGAAAGCGCGCATGATCCTTGGCTTCACTGGATCGAACCGCGTCAAAGAGGAATAATTCCTCTTCACAATCTTCATATTTCAAGAAGTCTTGCCAAAGCCCTTCGCGCTGATCTTTTTGATATTCGGATCAATCATGATTTTCCGCGCTTGATTGAGGCGTGCGCGACGGCGCGTGAGACCACGTGGATTAGCCAGCGCCTTCGCTCTCTCTATGGTGAGCTTCACGAGCAAGGCTTTGCCCATAGTGTTGAAGCTTGGTTAGACGGTGAGCTTGTCGGCGGACT
>RFXE01000444.1 GCA_009921785.1 Alphaproteobacteria bacterium | reverse complement strand
AAACTTTTTTTTGATTTTTTGGGCTGCTTTTACGGCTACGCCTAAGCTTCGGTATCGAAGAATACTACAAATGGTCACAGTGCAGATGAGTAGCGGCGTCAAAATTCAAGAAATTGCTCGCCGCCGACGGCATTTGATCGAAATAGAGCTCGATTTTTTCAAAAGCCGCACGAGTTCGACGATCGAGATCCTGACCTATCTCGCAGAGAACAATTTCTCGGCGCGCCTCTCAGCCATTTACGAAAATACGCAAGCGACCGAAGTATCCGTCCGCCAACATTTGCGCGCACTTGAGAAACTGAACTTGATCAACCGTATGGATGGCAAGGATGACCGTCGCGCCAAGGTCATTACGATGACCGACCATGGCCGCACCCATCTTCTCGAATATGCCGATCGCCTTAACAAGCTTTTGAAAGAGTGACACGCAGCGGCAGCGCTCAGGCCGCTTTGAAATGTTTGGACAGCTTCAAGCTCTGTGCTTGATAGTTCGAGCCAACGCCCTTGCCATACAGAATATCCGGCAGGGCTGCCATTCTCTCATAAACAAGACGACCTACGGTTTGCCCATCTTCGATAATGAAAGGCACATCGCGCGAACGGACTTCAAGCACCGCGCGGCTACCTGAGCCGCCACTTTCCGCATGGCCAAAACCGGGATCAAAAAAGCCGGCATAATGAACACGGAATTCGCCAACGAGCGGATCAAAAGGTGTCATCTCTGCTGCATGATCAGGTGGAACCTGTACCGCTTCTTTCGACGCTAGAATATAAAACTGTCCCGGATCAAGAATGAGATCACGCGCGGCAGAAGCATAAAGCGGATCCCAATAATCATCGACAGCGCAGGCGCCGACACGATCAACATCGACAAGCGCCGTATGACGACGTGCACGATAGCCGACGAGTTTGTTTGCGCCAAAGCCAGAGAGATCAACGCTGACCGCAATACCATTTTGAATTGACGGTTCTGACGACGTCACAAGAGGATCGCGTTTGTGCAACTGGCGAAGCGCGTCATCATCAAGCCGTGGTGACCCCCGGCGAAAACGAATTTGCGACAAACGCGAGCCGGTCCGCACAAGCACCGGGAATGTACGCGGCGAAATTTCAAGATAAAGCGGGCCGTGATAACCGGCTTCGATCTGATCAAATTCGCGCGCATGATCCGCAATCAATCGTGTGAAGACATCGAGGCG
>RFXE01000443.1 GCA_009921785.1 Alphaproteobacteria bacterium | reverse complement strand
GCTTTGTCGAGCAACAACTCTTCAGCCGACACGGAATAGCGACCCTTCTGATAATTGCGGAAACCATCGGCAATCGGTTCGAGCACCGAGAAGGACTCAACATCCGTATGCTCTTGGCTGGCATCCATACGACCCGCTGTGAACGGTACTTCAATTGAATGACCAGCCTTCTTGGCTGCGTCTTCAATCGCCGCACCACCTGCAAGCACAATCAAATCAGCGAGCGAGATTTTCTTACCGCCTGTTGCTGACGCATTGAACTTCGCTTGAATCGATTCAAGCGCCGCCAAGACTTTGTGCAGCGTTGCAGGATTATTCGCTTCCCAATCCTTCTGCGGAGCCAAGCGAATACGGGCACCATTTGCACCACCACGACGATCCGATCCGCGGAAGCTTGAAGCCGACGCCCAAGCCGTTGAAACAAGATCAGCAATTGAAATGCCTGCGCTCAAAATCTGCGCCTTCAATGCGGCAACATCTTTTCCATCGACAAGCGGATGATTAACGGCCGGAACCGGATCCTGCCAAATCAAATCAACCTTGGGCACTTCAGGACCGAGATACCGTGTCTTCGGACCCATATCGCGATGCGTGAGCTTGAACCATGCACGCGCAAAGGCATCCGCAAATTCAGCCGGATTTTCTTTGAACCGCTTCGAGATCGGGCCGTAAATTGGATCGACGCGAAGTGCCAAGTCAGATGTCAGCATCATCGGTGCATGACGTTTTGACGGATCATGCGCATCAGGCACCGTGCCTGCACCCGCACCATCTTTCGGCGTCCATTGCCAAGCGCCTGCAGGGCTCTTCGTCAATTCCCATTCATAGTCGAAGAGATTGTCGAGATAGTTGTTGTCCCACTTGATCGGCTCTTTCGTCCAAGCCCCTTCAAGACCGCTCGTGATCGTGTGTGTGCCATGGCCCGGACCATAGGTGTTCTTCCACCCAAGGCCCTGTTCTTCAATGCTTGCGCCCTCAGGCTCGGGTCCAACATATTTTGAAGGATCAGCGGCACCATGCACTTTGCCGAAGGTATGACCACCGGCAATCAGCGCAACTGTTTCTTCGTCATTCATCGCCATGCGCGCGAAGGTTTCACGAATATCGCGCGCTGATGCGAGCGGATCAGGTTGACCATTCGGACCTTGCGGATTGACATAGATAAGACCCATCTGCACAGCCGCGAGCGGATTTTCGAGA
>RFXE01000442.1 GCA_009921785.1 Alphaproteobacteria bacterium | reverse complement strand
TCAATATTCGATGAGCCATCCAACGGATCAACCGCGACCGAAATAGGGCTCAAGGGATCGATAGTTAGCGGATGGGCCTGTTCTTCGGAGGCGTAATGCGCAACGCGGGCTGTCTGCGCGGCATTGATAAAGGCATTGTCAGCGTGAACATCGAGCGCCTTCTGATCATCGCCATCCGCATTGCTATTCGCCGTGCTGGCGGCGAAGGCGGCGCCGAGCGCCCCTTCATTGATGGCGCGGCGCATATCGGCGGCAGCCTCGGCAAAATGTTCGATGAGAAGGGCGGCGCGGGCATGGGCAATATCCGCCGAGGCCGTGAGTTGTCCGAGATAATCCGCGAGCGTGGATCCGCGCATGAAGCCCCCCTGTGTTGCCTCGGCCGGGTCGCGCGAAACGCAACCTCAGTCGAAGTCCGGGTGACCATCGGCTTTTTCGGAGATTAGTAAATTTTATTATCTTTACAGTTTAGATAAATTTTTTTAACTTTAGTCATGCGCCACGTCACGTTCCGACAGATGCTCTCGCTCCTCGCGATCAAGCGGTCGGGGAAGATTTCCCAAGCAGCACAAGAGCTTAATCTTACCGGACCGGCCATCACCTTGCAGCTTAAACAGCTCGAGGAACAGTTGGGGCTTCCACTCTTTGACCGTAGCCGGGACGGTATGCGTCCTACAGCCGCAGGCGAGGTCGCGCTGCGGGCGGCGCGCGACATTGAATTGCGGCTACGCGGCTTCTTCGAAGAGGTCGATGCGATCAGGGATGCTGGGTCGGGCCGTTTGGCCATTGGCGCGGTCTCGACAGCCAAATACTTTGCCCCGGCGCTTATTGCAGGCTTTCGGGCCAAACATCCGGGCATTGAAATTGTGCTCTCCGTTGGCAATCGCTTCGGTATCATCGATTCATTGCGGCAATATGATATCGACCTCGCTTTGATGGGCCGGCCACCGCGCGATTTTGGTGTGCGCTCTTTGTTGTTTGGTGATCATCCGCTTGTGATGATCGCCGCTCCTGATCACCCGCTGACAAAGCGGCGCGCGCTCGCGAAAGAAGATCTTCTTGCTCATAAGTTCATCGTTCGTGAGCCGGGTTCAGGCACGCGCTCCTCGCTCGATATTTTCATGAGCGATGTTTTAGGTTGGCAAGAAATCCGTCATACGGAAATGACGTCGAATGAAACGATCAAACAGGCCGTAATGGCAG
>RFXE01000441.1 GCA_009921785.1 Alphaproteobacteria bacterium | reverse complement strand
GGTTCGCCAATGGCCAAGATATCGATCATCGCCGTCACAGCCCAAAACTCCTTGATCGCGGGAACTTGCAGGATGGAGCGAGCATGACCATATTTCGAGCAAGGCCGAAAGGCCCCGGAGTGCTCAATCCCGAGGCTCCTTTTCCGAAGTGCCTTTTTAATGGGGCTTCGCACGATGACACGTATGACGACTTTGAGCTCGCCTTTCCTTATCGGGTTCGATGAATTCGAGCGGGCGCTTGAGCGGATCGCCAAAACGGCGACCGACGGCTATCCGCCCTACAATATCGAACGCGTGCCGCGCACGGAAACGACACCGGAAATTTTGCGCATCACTTTGGCGGTTGCCGGGTTCACCCGTGACCAGCTCGATGTGACGCTCGAAGAAAACCAGCTCGTGATCCGCGGTCGGCAGACCGATGACAAAACCCGCATCTATCTCCATCGCGGCATTGCCGCACGGCAATTTCAGAAAAGCTTTCTGCTTGTCGATGGCATGGAAGTGATCGGCGCAGCGATGACCAATGGCCTTCTCGCCGTTGATCTCGCGCGGCCAGAGCCGGAAAAAATCGTGCGCCGCATCGATATTGTGGAACGCGACTGAGACACATAAGTGACGAACAGGACAACACCGCTCAAGGAGGGTGACATGACCGACGCAAACAAAGAAATGATCATCGAAACGGGAGAGGACACGCTCTCCATCAAAGCCCTCGCCGAATGGGGTGAAGGCAAACTCGCTTACTTGAAGCCAATCAAATCAGACGATCTCGGCCGGATTTTTCCAGGCGCACCAGATGTGGCGCCGGGGCTGAACCTCTTTGTGCTTCTCGCTGCCAATGGCATGCCGATCATGATCACGGATTCACGCGATACCGCGATGGCCAATGCCTGGGAACATGATCTCGAAACCGTGAGCCTTCATTGAAACGAGACGGGTAAGACCCTGTGTCGTAAAAACACGGATGCGCAAAAAAGAGCGTATGATCCCGCGCCTCGGTTGACTTCCCCGTACTTTCCGCGCATTTCCGCTAGTGAAGCAATCCTTCATTAAATCTGATTTGTTAGGATCGTCCGGCGAACAGCGCCTTGCGCATCCTAAAAATCAAAAGAGGAGATCTGAGCCATTCGCAGACCGATGAGAACCGCTCCCGTTCCGGTTAAGGACGGGCCCCGCGCCAATCGCGACATTCGCGGCGTG
>RFXE01000045.1 GCA_009921785.1 Alphaproteobacteria bacterium | reverse complement strand
TAACGTAATATTACGTTAGGTTAAGCGCCGCCCATCCGGTCGAGCTTCTTCTGCATATCGGCGATTTGTTGCTTTAATGCCGTAAGGTCATCCGATCGAGATGTTTCGCCTGTAGAAGCGGTTTTCTCTGCATCGGAAGCTGCTGAAGGCGCGGTCATTTTCGTAAAGGGAGAAAACATCGAAAAGGCCTCCCGGAACATTTCCATGTTCTTTTGGCCGAGCTCTTCCATCATACCAAAGGCGTCTTTACCGAAAGTGCTTGCAAATTGATCTCGAAATTTGGACTGATTTTCGGTCAACATCTTGATTGAGTTTTCAAGATAGGTCGGCACTAAGACGGATCTTGTAATGTCTTCGCCGGACTTGGCATCAAAGACAGCAAAATTATCGCCCCGTTTGACCATGGTGGCCAAATCTTCGAGCGTGACATAGGTGCTGGTGCCCGTGTGATAGAGGCGGCGATTAGCGTATTTCTTGATGACGATGGGTTGATCGGTGGTCGTCATAGGGTCTGACTGTCCTTGCTCAATACTCATTCGGAGCCAAAGCCCGAAATATCGGAATTTCAATTAGTTGGACAGGAAAACCGCATCAAAAGCAAGCATCCCCCCGGGGACTACGACTAAAGCCGTCTATCATAGATCCCGTATTGGCCTTGACGGACGCCGTAGGTCCCGCGAAGAAGATTTGAATTTATAAAATGCCCGCCACTTAAGGGTGGGGCTCTCTCCCGGTCTCGTCTGGGGTTAATTGCGCCAAGGAGGATATAATGGCATCCGAAGATATCGTGATTGTAGGTGCTGCCCGCACTCCGGTTGGATCGTTCAATGGGGCGTTATCGTCAATTCCAGCGCATGAGTTGGGCGCAATTGCTATCAAGGCCGCTCTGACTCGCGCTAAGGTCGAAGCCGTCGAAGTCGACGAAGTTATTCTTGGTCAAATTCTAACGGCAGGTCAGGGTCAAAACCCCGCTCGTCAGGCCGCCATGAAGGCTGGCATCCCGCAGGAAGCCACGGCCTGGGGGCTCAATCAATTATGCGGATCGGGACTTCGCGCTGTCGCGGTTGGCTTGCAGCAGATCGCTAATGGTGACGCCAATATCATCGTCGCGGGGGGCCAGGAATCTATGTCGCAGTCCCAGCATGTCGCGCATCTACGTAACGGCACGAAGATGGGCGATATGAAGTTCCTTGATTCCATGCTGCGTGATGGCTTGCTTGATGCGTTCCAAGGCTATCACATGGGTACGACGGCCGAGAACATTGCCACCAAATGGCAGATCAGTCGCGACGAACAGGATGAATTTGCAGTCGGCTCGCAGAACAAAGCCGAAGCCGCGCAGAAAGCCGGTAAATTCCGTGATGAGATCGTCGCGGTGACGGTCAGCTCGAAGAAGGGCGATGTCGTTGTCAGTGATGACGAATATATTCGTCACGGCACGACTTTTGAGGGCATGCAGAAATTGAAGCCCGCTTTTTCGAAAGAGGGCACGGTAACGGCAGGTAATGCTTCAGGTATCAATGACGGTGCCGCGGCACTTGTGTTGATGACAGCCAAAGAAGCCTCAAGGCGTGGCCTTACACCGCTCGCGCGCGTTGCCTCATGGGCAACTGCCGGTGTCGATCCTGCCATCATGGGCTCGGGTCCTATCCCTGCGTCGCGCAAGGCACTTGAAAAAGCCGGTTGGAAAATTGGCGATCTTGATCTCATCGAAGCAAACGAGGCGTTTGCCGCGCAAGCAATTGCCGTGAACAAAGATCTCGGTTGGGATACGGATAAAGTGAATGTGAATGGCGGAGCGATTGCTATCGGCCACCCGATCGGCGCGTCGGGCTCACGGGTTTTCGTAACTCTCCTTCACGAAATGCAGAAGCGCAATGCGAAGAAAGGTCTAGCGACCTTGTGCATTGGCGGCGGCATGGGCATCGCTTTAACTGTCGAGCGCTAATTAAGATCAAAAAACGGGAAGAGAAAAAACGTCTCTTCCCGCTTCTAAAAAAGGGAGGGCCGTTCATGGCACGTGTTGCATTGGTAACGGGGGGGTCGCGCGGTATTGGCGCAGCCATTTCCATCGGCTTGAAAAAAGCTGGTTATACAGTGGCGGCTAATTATGCCGGCAATGATGAAGCGGCGGCGGCATTCACAAAAGAAACAGGCATCCCGACCTATAAATGGGACGTTTCAAATTATGATGCGTGCGTCGCAGGCATTGCCAAAGTTGAAGCCGCGCATGGTCCGGTTGAAATTCTTGTCAACAACGCTGGCATCACGCGCGATGCGATGTTTCACAAAATGACCAAGGACATGTGGGACGCGGTGATCAATACCAATCTCACATCACTCTTCAATATGACACGTCCTGTCTGGGAAGGGATGCGCGCGCGGAAATTCGGCCGCGTGATTTGCATCTCGTCGGTCAATGGCCAAAAAGGTCAGATGGGCCAAGTTAATTATTCATCTTCGAAAGCGGGCGATCTTGGCTTCGTTAAAGCCTTGGCGCAAGAAGGCGCGCGTGTTGGCATTACAGTGAATGCCATTTGCCCCGGTTACATCGCGACTGACATGGTGAAGGCGATTGATCCGGCAGTCGTCGAGAAAAACATACTCCCGCATATCCCCACAGGCCGACTCGGCGAACCTGATGAAATTGCTCGTGCGGTAACGTTCCTTGCGGCCGATGATGCGGGCTTTATTACCGGCTCCACGATATCGGCGAATGGTGGTCAATATATGATTTGAGGCAGTCTTTACTGTCTCAACGCGTTGTCACGAATTTGGCGTACCGGGCGGAGCAAGGATTCGAGCACCGTCCGGCGGCCGATCAAAATATCCACTTCTGCTAGCATCCCCGGCGATACCGGTTTTCCTGGGCCAAAATCTTTTGCTTCCGCTTCAAGTCTTACGCGGAAATATGGCGCGCCGCGTTCATCTTGTAGAGCGTCAGCAGAGATATCGACCACCTTCCCAGCAAGGCCGCCATAGACTGAGAAGTCATAGGCAGAAACTTTTACGACAGCTTTTTGACCGGGCCAGATATCGCCGCGATCACTCGGCGCAATTCGTGCTTCAACCGCCACAGCCGCATCGGCAGGAACAATTTCGACAAGCGGCTCACCCGATTTAACCACACCACCGACCGTCGTAACGTGGAGCTTGTTCACGAAGCCATCGATGGGGGCAACAACTTCTGATCTCAGGCTTCTATCTTTGAGTGCAGAAATCGTTTCTTCAAGCTTTGCTATTTGGAGTTCAGTCTCTGACCGTTCTTTGTCCGCGTCCGATCTGAAGCGAGACCGCGCCTCACCCATTCGCCGATTGATCTCGCTCATTGCCGCCTCGTCGCGTGGAATTTCGTGAACAAGATCTGATAATTTTTGTTCAATTTGTTGGAGTGATCTCTCGTTATCGATCAGATCATTTGCTGAGAACGCTCCTGCTGCTGCGAGACGGCGCAAATTTGTTACACGCCGATTGACAAGATCGCGTTCCGTAATCGTATTCGCCCATCGCGATTTGGCTTCTGCAAGGTCGAGAGATTTTTGCTTAAATTGATCTTCAAGAATGCCGATCTGTTCTGTGAGTGTCTGGCGCCGTCCCGCAAAAACTTCACGCTCACGATCAACGATTTTTGGTATTTCAGTTTCAAGATCCGCAGGGAATTCAACACTCTCCGCGCCACCGACTTCCGCCGTCAGTCTAATCATTTTTGCACGGCGTGCTTTAATTTCGAGTTCGGCTTGTGCCAGCTCAGACCGCGAAAAACTATTATCGATGCGCAGAAGAGATTCGCCGCGCGTAACTTTGTCGCCTTCGCGGACAAGAATTTCCGTAAGGATACCTCCTTCAAAATGCTGCACGATCTGGTTCTGGAGTTGCGGTACTATACGACCTTGTCCGCGTGTTACACGGTCGATTTCTGTTGTGGCTGCCCATCCGACAAGGATGACCACACTAATAGCCAGAATAATTATAAAACTATAGGTCGCGCGACCGGAAATCCGCGTTGTTTGACGCGGATAGGGCAGCGATAGCGCGGCCTTGTGAGGTGCTTTTTCAGATTTTGGGCGAGGAATTTCAACCATAAATTTTAATACAACCTAATATTCAACCCTAGATACATGGATTGCATGAATTTCGAAGTTTAAACTTAAACAGAAAGAGACAAATTGAATCTTTCAAAGTGTCTCTATCTTCACTTTTGCCGTATATTACCTTGCGTAAATAAGGTGGAAATGTGAAGAATTATGAAATGCGGAGCGTTTGGAGCTGCCGATGTCGATGATCCCGGCTAAAGAGACCGAACGCCCGGGTGACGATGTACGCCCGTCTGCCGAAATTGTTGCCATGTCTCGGCCGTCGCGTGGCTTTGCGCGAATACAAGCGCTTGAGTCCTCGACCTCGACAGAAGACGGATGTGAGGATGATGCCTTAAAGCTCGATTTCCAAACTGATCCTATTACCGTTGCGGCAGCTGGCGCGTCGCCTCCGCCTCCGCCGCCCGAGGCAACGATCCCGCGAGATGAATTTTTAGATAGAACGAAAGTATCTCCGTCCCGCGCACTTGAATGGGTTGCTGAAGCTTGGTTTGACTATCAACCAAAAGAGCGGCAACTGCATCCGGGCTCTTTGGCTCCTGAGACGGCCGAAATTATCGCGCATGGCCTTGGCATCTCTCTTAAGGCTGAAAATCGAAATCTAGCGCGTTTACGCAAAGATCACTTCCCGTGTCTTGCTTTGGACCGCGAAGGTTACGCTTATCTCTTACTGGCGCATGCTGGTCGTGACGGCTTTATCTGTCGTACAGATGAGGGCGATAAAAGCGTAAAGATCAACCGACTCAAAAAGACATTCTCAGGTACCGTCTTTCTTCTTCGCCCCTTAGCGGCGTCGGAGCATGGCGATGAGACGTCGGGGTCCAATGCTGATGCGCCGGTCGACTCAATTGTAAAATTTCTATCAATTGAAATGCTCAAGCGAAGGCCTTGGACACTTTGCCAGCTAGCTTTGGCAGCACTTGTCAGCAATTCGCTACTTGTGCTTCTGCCGATTTTTACGATGGCGGTTTATGATCGCGTTATCCCTCATCTCGCCTTTGATACGCTTTGGGCCTTGTCAATAGGAATGGGCCTTGCGCTGGCTGCTGATCTCGCGCTTCGCCACGTCAAACTTCGCCTCATTGACTCGTTAGCTGCCGAAATTAGCCATGTCGCGCAAATTCGCTTTTTCCGACATCTTGTATTTGGCTCTATGGTTGGCTTGCCTCGTACTAGTGCAGCGGTCACGCCTGCAATCCGTGACCTTGAGGGTTATTGTCAGCTCATCCCGCTGTCATTTGTGTCTTTGGCAATCGATCTCCCTTTTGTAATTATCACAACAATTCTTCTTGCGAGTATTGCCGGATCCGTCGCGATTGTTCCGATCGCGGGAACGATCATTATAGGTTTGATTTTCTTTATTGCTCACATCGCCGGCCATTCACATTTGCAGCCCTATCTTGGACAAATGCGGGCCCAGACAAATATGGTCACGGAAACGATTGAAGGCCTTGAGACGGTAAAAACGTCAACAGCGGAAACTGTCGTCCTCAATCGCTGGGAGCGCTTGGCCGATTCGAGCGCCTTCGCGAGCCATGCAGCACGTTTAGCGAATGGAATGGCGCAACATTGGGCTAGTACAATCAGCCAATTGATGACGATCGGCGCGCTCATTTTCGGCGTCTATGAAATCAGTATCAACGCGATGACAGTGGGCGCTCTTTCTGCCGCAACGATGCTTATTGGCCGCCTGATCGGGCCGATCATGCAGATGACGGTTCAAATTCAGCGCCTATTGCAGGCGCGCAAAACGCTTGAACCAATCCGAATGGTTTTCAATTCAGATCTAGAGCGTGCAGGAGAAGGCGACGCAGCGCTCTCTATTGCAATTGATGGACAATTCGATTTCGTCGATGTGGGACACAAATATCAAGGATCACAATTACCGAGTCTTTCAAATATCACACTCAGCATTCGACCTGGCGAACGTGTCGGAATCATCGGGCGCATTGGTTGTGGTAAAAGCACTCTCTTGCGCTTGATGATTCGTTTACTTGAACCGACGAGTGGTGCAATTCGTCTTGATGGGCGCGATCTGAGACAAGCTTCTCCGCGCGAATTGAGACGGCGCTTCAGCTATGTCAGCCAAGACGCCACCTTGTTTGATGATACATTGACCGCAAACCTTCTTCTTGGTCATGAAAAATCTGATCCGAAAATAATCGAAGAGGCTGTCACCATTTCGGGCGTTGCGGGCTTCGCTGGCCGCAGTCCTGAAGGTTATGGCATGCGCGTTGGCCCGCGCGGTGAGCGCCTTTCTGGGGGCGAGCGTCAAGCCGTCGGATTAGCACGCGCGCTGATTGGTAATCCGGCCATGCTCATTCTCGATGAGCCCACAGCTGCGATGGACAATACGACCGAACGCCATGTGATCACTGGTCTGTCCAAATGGCTTGGCAATCGGACTCTAATAGTTGCCACGCATCGCGCGGCGATGCTGGATCTCGTTGATCGCGTGATCTTGATGCATGAGGGCAAGATCATTGCTGATGGCCCCAAAGATCAAGTTCTGAAGAAGCTTCAAACTGGTTGATGACGATAGAAATTTCCGGACGGCATTTTTCCATGACTGTCCGTAAAATGGAGAGTTTTGATATCTAATGGCCAACGGATCCGATGATTCAGATACAAATTATTGGCCGGGTTTCGTCGATGCCCTTTCGACGATGACGATGATGCTCATCTTTTTGATGATGATCTTAAGTCTTGTACTGGTCAGCGTTTCACAGAACGTAACCAAGTCTCAAGTGATTGCGATCGCGCGTGCGGCAAAAATTGATGTGAACGGCTCACCTGCATCTATTGAAGGGTTAACAGCCCAAATTATCGCTGCCCTTTCACGCACGACAGACGCCGAAAAGCCGAAGCCACCTTATCCTTTGAAGACTGATCAATCTCAAGCGGCACATCCGGTAGAACAGAGCGCGCAAACCGCCTATTCTGAACGTGCGAATTTGTCGGCTGATCAAGGCAATCGCGTCGTTGCGAAGGGCGATGCCGAATCTTTGCAAGTTCAGGCGGCGAAATCAGATCTGATAAATGGGTCAATGCCGAGGCTCGATCTGCCGCTTCAAGCCATTGCAGATGCGGCGATCGCCAACAGAGAAAAGCTCCAGATCGATCCGGGCGAAAATGTTTTCAGAAAAGGAGAGTCGGCTGACTTAAAGCTCGAGGTTTCTAAATCTCCGACAAATGCTGAACCGCGTCCCTCCGCGCAGATCCCTCTTGATACAACAAATGGCATCGCAATTTCACAACAGCCGAATCTTGCTGTTGATCAAGGTAATCGTATTTTCAGCAAGGGTGAATCGGATTCGGTTCAATATAATCGATCGGCATCACCAAATTCAGATCGCAAAGATAATCCAGCTTCGGTTCCCGCGGATCCTGAAGCCAAGGGCTTTGTCGCGGAGCGTCCGAAACTCGGCGTGAATCAAGGCGACAAAACTGTAAGCGAGGGATTGCCTGATTCAAGTGTCACAAACGGAAAATCGAGCGTCCCGTCGGTTGCCGAGCGCATTGACCCGTCGCCCACTCCGGCAACGAATCCCCCAAAGAGCTCGCAATTGGCATTGCTCGAGCCTTTGTCAGGCCCCGCAACATTTTCGGCGGCAAAACCTAGCCCGGACGAAACACGCATTGTCTCTACGCATCAAGCAGATCTCGATCCATTTGGCGGAGGTGTTGATGTGCAGGTCGATAAACCAATGTTGACGATGGTCTATGAACCACGCGCCATCAGACTTGATGGTAATGCAACTCTAAAGCTTCAAGATTTTTTTGACCGCAACAAAGTGAATTTAGCTGATCGACGTATTCGTATTCGCGCGCTTGCCAATGTGCGTGACGGCGCAGTCACCGATGCGCGGCGCTTTGGCTATTACCGCGCGATGTCAATGAGGCAATTACTGATTGATCAAGGATTTCCTGCCAACAAAATTGTCGTGGCTATTGATGATGTGAGTGATTCAGAAAGTCGCGATATCGTAGAAATTTTTGCTATTCGCAAGGAAGATTGAGGTTACGAAATGTCATCAAAACGCGCAGCAGAAGCACACACGGCTCTCAATTCTGTTCGAATTGAGTTAGCTAAATCGTTCATTGTTGTTCTTCTCATAATTGGCTTAACGATGTGGCAATTTCATTTCGTCTACGATTCGATACTTAAGCATCCGCAACTCAATCTCTTGATTATTTTTACATTCATTGGTGGCGTGATAGCTGCTTTCGTATCAGGCTATCGCCTACTTAACGAAATAAGCGTTCTCCAGGCCATGAAAGAAACGCACCATGATTTTTTCGAAATGGAAAAACTTGGTGATGACGGCGGCGTCACACGTCTCGTTCGCGCAGCAGAACCCGGGATTATGATAAAGAGACCGCGTCTTCTCGGAGAAGTCTATCGCCAAATTATGGGCGAACTTCTTGCCACGCGGACGCTGCGTGTCTCATTAGCGCAACGGACAGCCTTGTTTGAATCGCTTAAAGAAGCCATCGTAAGTGAGCGTTCATTTACAACCTACCTAACCGGTACACTCATTTTGATGGGTCTTATCGGAACCTTTATTGGTCTGATGGAAATGGTCGCGTCCGTCGGGGGCATCGTCGGTGGTTTGGCGAAAGCGGGTACAGGTTCGGATGAGGCAATTAAAAGCGTTATCCGTGATCTTGAAGCGCCGCTGGTTGGTATGGCGACTGGCTTTTCGGCATCGCTCTTTGGTCTTTTCGGATCATTATCTCTCGGCCTTATTTCACGTTTCATGAATGCGGCCATGTTGGCGTTACGCCAGGATTTTGAAGGCTGGCTAATCCGCATTGGCTCCCTTGAGGGTCAAGGTGCGTCATCGGTTTCCGGTGTTGCATCGAGCGACGCAAGCGTCGTGACATTAGCAAGCACTCTGCTTGGCGCCTTCAGAACCACTCAAGGGCTCATCACGCGCAGCGCCGAGGTGATGAAAAAGCTCGGCGACCGGCAAGAGACACAAACATCGGCGTTATCGATGCTGGTCGAACAAGTTGAATCGCTCTCACTACGTCAGGCCAATATTTTTCAACAAATGAAAAAGCTTGATGTCATCAGCGATTCTGTTGAACGGTTGCGCGAGGAAGAAATTTTGCGGGACCGGGCGACGGCCAATCGATACGCTGATGGTGTCGGCCGCTTGTCGCAGACGATTGATGAAGCGCGCGGGACAATTGTTGAAACTGTGGGACAAGTTGCCGAGCAGCATCGCACCACAGAGCGTCTAGTGCGCGCTCTTGAATTGCAGACGACGCGGGGATTTGAAAGCTTTGGTGTTGAGTTGAATGCCCTCAAGAGTTCCGGTGAAGAGCGGGGTCGTGTTGCGATTGAATCAAATGCGGCTCTTGAAAAATTGATGCGTGAATCGACACGCCCGCTGGATGTGAAGACAATTGGAGATCATCTTTCAGCATCGGTTGATGAAAGACTGGCGGCAGGTTTTGGGGCCGTTGCGTCCTCATTCGATGACTCACTCTCGCGTCTTCTTGTCGGTATCGAGAAACTTGGTTCGACGCAGGCGGATCTTGCCGATCGCCTTGCCGCGCTTGATCGCGGTACGGACCCGGTGGCTGAAATGCGCGCTTTTGGCGAGCATATTGAACAAGGCTTGTCACAAGGGCTCGGTGAAATTGCGCGCGTGCTCGACAGTATCTTGATTGCGCAGGCGACGGCGCAAAAACCAGCAACGCCTGACGGTATCGATATGCCGACGCCAGTTGATGCACCTGATTTGTCAGCGGTCAGTCAGGCCGTCAACGAAGCCATTCTTTCGCGCTTCCGCCGTCGCAATGGACAGTCAGACGCTTGATCATTTTCTCGAACACAAAGGATATATGTGATCATGTTGGATCGTACCGAAAAACCTGAAGCGCCAAAGCCGCAGCCGCCCGTTCAACTTGACCGTCGGCCATGCTGTATCGTTGCCGAGCTCTTATTTGATGAAGAGGATCTCGTGCTCGACGGCATCGTGCGATGGCTCTTGCCGGATCGCGCTTTGTTTCGCGAAGCATCGCGCTACATTCTCGATCGTCGCGATGACCGCGTCCGTTTGCGCATTCTTGGCGAAGACCACCCCGCCAAGATTATAGGAACGAGCCGCGATGGTTATGAAATTTCTTTTGAGGCAGCCATTTCTGCTGAAACGGTCAATGAGTGGGTTGATCGCTATCTGACGGAAGAATAAGCACCGGAAAATTGGTCGGAGCGAAAGGATTTGAACCTTCGACCCCCTCGTCCCGAACGAGGTGCGCTACCAGGCTGCGCTACGCTCCGACTTATTCCGCTGGCGGGAAGGCGGCGTTATAGCGGCGCGGCCCTGGCCTCGCAAGCGCCTTCCGGTTGAGCCGATCTGTCACAGGGCTTTTGGAGACTGGATTTTTTCACTTCGGGTTGCGTCGATCATGCGGGCGCTTTATGCATCCTTCGCGAGTCGCATTGGGGCGTCGCCAAGCGGTAAGGCAGTGGATTTTGA
>RFXE01000440.1 GCA_009921785.1 Alphaproteobacteria bacterium | reverse complement strand
GCAAGCAGTTTGGCTTTCACCGCTTCGGGCGTCAGGCGAAAGAGCGGCGCATCGGGTTTAAAGAAACTGCGCGGATGCGGCTCAAAGGTCAAAACCGCTGCGGGCCGTCCGAGTTCTTGACCAAGCGTGCGCGCGGCATCGATTACGGCATGATGGCCGCGATGCAGACCGTCGAAATTGCCAATCGCGACAACGGGGCGCGAGACATCGGCAGGTAACGTTGGGCCGTGGATCAAGTGAAACGCGTGGGACATCGGGTCTTTCAGGCTCAAAATCGGCGGGACCGTGGCGGCTTCGGGCTTCAGGGTCAAGGGCCCCAAAGTGTTAAGTCCCTATAATTTGAGCGATTTCTGACACCTGCCCTTAGAAAGCACCATGGCATGGGAAGGCTTCACACTTTGTCTGAAGCCTTTTTGTTCTTGTGATTCATCCATGTCCAAATCCAGTGAAGTTCAATCTGTTATGATTATTGATCGGTCCGGTATCATTACCCGCGTGATGAGCACCATGTTGACCGAACTCGGTTGGGGGCCCGTTGAAACGGTTGCTACGCCGGTCGATGCACTTTCCTCTTTGCGTGAAAAGCGCTTTGGACTCGTCATTACCGATTGGGCGATGGAGCCGATGGATGCGGGCGAGTTTATTAAATCGCTGCGCGCTGACGTCACTTTGGCGTCAACGCCAGTGATGGTTGTCACAGGCAATCCGGATCCATCTCAATTCATCATCGCCACCGATGCGGGCGCCGATGCTTACGCTTTGGTGCCGTTTGAGGTCGACACGCTTGCCTTGAAACTCGATCAAATCCGTCTGCGTCGATCAAGCTCACCACGTCAAATGAGCGATTGAAAAATCGGGCTTGTGCGAGACCTTTGCAAGAAAAGCGTCGAAGCGGCCATTATTAAAGCTGCCTTCGGATAGTCCGAGCTCATGCATGTGAATGCCATTCATGATGAAAAGCGAACCAAACCCTGATGTCACAGCGCCCGCGATATCGGTGCGGATCGCATCGCCTATGGCCAATGTCCGCGCTGCATTCGGCGCTTTGCCTGTGAGTGATGACGCTAATTCGAGTGCGGCTTTGTAAATAGGCGGATGAGGCTTTCCGGCATAAAGTGTTGTGCCGCCTGCTTCTTCATAGAGTTTGGCAATCGCACCGGCGCAATCGATTAAGCGATTACCGCGCTCAACAACAATATC
>RFXE01000439.1 GCA_009921785.1 Alphaproteobacteria bacterium | reverse complement strand
AAAATGAACAAGCGTCTTACGGCTCGACCCGCCAATCTGCTGATCCGCAAGGATCATCTCATTGATGCCGTCGTAATCCCACTCATCATGCGGCGTCATCTGGTAAACCCACTTGGCCTTACCCGTGTCCAGATCGCGCGCCCACACCGTCATCGACCACCGATTATCGCCAGGACGCTGCTTAGGGTTCCAAGTCGAGGGATTGCCCGAGCCGTAATAAATCAGGTTCAGCTCAGGGTCATAGCTATACCAACCCCAGGTTGTGCCGCCGCCCGTCTGCCACTGATCGCCCTGCCAGGTGGAGATGCCAGAGTCCTTGCCAACCGGCTTGCCCAAATGCGTCGTCTTCTCGGCGTCCATCAGCGTATCCGCGTCAGGGCCCATCGAATAGCCGCGCCATACTTGCTTGCCGTCGGCAAGATTATAGGCCGTGATATGGCCGCGAACGCCAAATTCGCCGCCGGCGATGCCTACAAGCACCTTATCCTTAAACACATGCGGAGCCGCCGTTGAGGTCTGGCCCTTCGCTGGGTCGCCATTCTTAACCGACCACACTTGCTTGCCCGTCTTCGCGTCAAGCGCAACAAGCGTCGTATCCGCTTGCGCAAGGATGATCTTGCCATCGCCATAGGCTAGGCCGCGGTTAACCGTATCGCAGCACATCACTGGAACGACAGAGGGGTCTTGCTTGGGCTCGTATTTCCAAAGGATCTTGTGATCGGGATCCTTCAAATCAAGCGCGTAAACAATATTGGGGAACGGCGTGTGGAGATACATCACATCGCCAACAACCAACGGCGCGCCCTCATGGCCGCGCAAAACGCCCGTCGAAAACTGCCAGGAGAGTTGCAGCTTGCCCGCGTTCTCCGTCGTAATCTGCTTCAATGCAGAATGACGCGTGTTCGCGTAATCGCCCGTTGGCGACACCCATTGTTTGGCGTCCTTCTGCAGGGTGAGTAGGTCGTCGGCCTTGGCTGCGCCGGTAAGCGCTAACGCAAGAATACCGATCGAGGTCGACAACAGAAGCTTTTGCATGCGCTTTTCCTCCTGACGGAACCATGCCACGCGTTTGCGTCGGCAGTGGCGCCGCGCCTTTATGGCGCTTTAACTATGGGAAGGCGTTATCCGCTCTTGTCTCGGGTCCACTTAGGCTTAGGATCATAAGCGGCTGAGCAGCTTTCGGTTCCCTTCCGAAAGACAT
>RFXE01000438.1 GCA_009921785.1 Alphaproteobacteria bacterium | reverse complement strand
AGCTTTCCAGCCAATGCAAGAGATCGCGGCCCATGCTGCGGAAGACAGCGACGCGATAGGTCGGCGTGTCGTTGGTTTGCCAGAGTGTGATCCAGAATTGCACGGCAAAGCTTGTGGCCGCGTCGCCTGCTTTGAAGGCAACGGGATCAAGATCAATCATCACGCCTTTGGCGAGGGCCGCGCGGGCTCTGTGGCCGGAGATTTCGACGAGAGCACGTGCGTCGGATTGGTCGACGATTGCTGCAAGCGACGAAGCTGCTTCTTCAAGACGCGCAATAAGATCATGCTCGGCCGCGCCTTCCCCGGTCACAAGCCATTTGCCGGGACCAACGCTCACAAACGTCACGCCATCTTTCGACGCGGATTTATTGGCTGCTGGCAGAGCAATTCCGAAGGTTTTTTCAATGGCTTGAGCGAGCGCGGCTTTCTGCCCTTTGAAGGTCGTGATTTCAACAAGAGCACATGCCGTGACTTCGCGGAGCGTGACGCCGGTTTCGCCTTCTGCGCCATGATGACCGGCGTGCAGGAACGGCGCGAGAGCGGAGCGGGGTGAGAGTGAGAGATCAGCCACGGAGACGCTCCCCTTGTGGATCAAAGAAGACAGGATCACAAATTTCGACTTCGAATTCGGTGCCACGCACAAAATCGATGGCGCGGATCGTCTCGCCAATGCGTTCGCGACCGCGTTTCACGATGCCAAGCCCGATCCAGCTTTTCAGCATGGGTGAATAGGCTACTGACATCATATGGCCGAGATCATTCTCAAGCGACGGCTTAGCACCCTTGTCGAGGAAATGCGCGCCGCCTGTGAGTTTTGATTGCGGCTTCTTAGGCTTCAAGCCGACAAAGATCGGACGATCAGGCTCAAGCATCGCCGGACGCTCGGACATATGTTTGCCGATGCAATCTTTCTTTTGCGAGACCATTTTGATGAGGCCGAGATCGCGCGGTGTGGTCTGGCCGTTCAATTCCCCGCCCGCAACATGGCCTTTCTCAATACGCATGGTTGATAGCGCTTCAAGCCCGTAAGGCGTGATGCCGAATTCTTCTCCGGCTTTCATGATCGCGCGGATCAGCGCATCGCCATAGCGGTTCGGCACACCGATTTCATAGGCCATTTCGCCCGAGAACGAGATGCGGAAAAGCCGCGCCGGAATGCCGTTGCAAATCGTGATTGCGCCGCACGCCATATAGGGGAAGGC
>RFXE01000437.1 GCA_009921785.1 Alphaproteobacteria bacterium | reverse complement strand
CTGCATCACATGATGAATTGGGCGCATCCGATTTTGACAGACTCGGGTGGCTTTCAAGTGATGTCGCTTGCCAAACTGAGGAAGATTACGGAGCAGGGCGTGACCTTCCGCTCGCATATTGATGGCTCGTCTTATGAGTTGACGCCGGAGCGATCGATTGAAATTCAAGGGTTGCTCGGTTCCGACATTCAGATGCAGCTTGATGAATGCGTGAAATTGCCTTGCTCTGATCGTGACACGGAAAAAGCCATGGAGCTCTCGCTGCGCTGGGCTGAACGTTGCGCGGTAAAATTTGGTACGCAGCCGGGCAAAGCGATGTTTGGCATTGTGCAGGGCGGTGCCGTTGAAGCGTTGCGTGTACGGTCCGCTCAACAACTGGCGAACATGAATTTGAAAGGCTATTCAATTGGCGGCCTCGCAGTAGGCGAGCCCCAAGAGATCATGCTGAAAATGATCGAGGTGGTTGAACCGCATTTACCACATGAGAAGCCACGCTATCTGATGGGCGTTGGCACACCTGATGATATTGTCGAGAGTGTGCGACGCGGTGTTGATATGTTTGATTGCGTGATGCCGACGCGTGCTGGGCGTCATGGATTGGCTTTCACACGTTTCGGTAAGATCAATCTCAAAAATGCGCGCCATGCGGATGATCCGCGTCCGCTCGATGAAGAAAGTTCTTGGGAGCCTGCGCGAATTTATAGCCGCGCCTATCTTCATCATCTTGTAAAATCCGAAGAGATCCTCGGCATGATGCTGCTAACGGGGATCAATCTCGCTTATTATCAAACATTGATGGCCGGATTGCGGAGCGCGATCAGCGATCAACGCTTGAATGATTTCATAGCTCATACAAAAGCGGGGTGGGAGCAAGGTGATCTGCCGCCTTATATACGTCCGCACATGTCATTGGGACAGAACTCATGACGGGGACGAACCTCTCAAGCACTGATTTAGACGCACGCCGTCGGCGTGTCCTCTATCACTCTTGGCATCGCGGCATGCGCGAAATGGATTTGCTTATCGGGCAATTTGCCGACGCACATCTCATTGGATTTTCTACGGAAGAGCTTGATGTCTTTGAAGCTCTGATTGCACGGCAAGATCAGGAACTTTTAAGCTGGATCGTGGGTAGCCAACCTGTTCCCGCCGATTTGGATACCGATATGTTCAAGCGTCTAAAAACTTTTCATGATCATGAAAA
>RFXE01000436.1 GCA_009921785.1 Alphaproteobacteria bacterium | reverse complement strand
TACGGGACTCGAACCCGTGTTTTCGCCGTGAAAGGGCGACGTCCTAGACCGCTAGACGAAGGGCGCATCTCGCGAAGACGGGCGCTTATAGGCGATCAGAACGCCCTAGACAAGCCGCCTGTGGCACGGCAGAAGGACTTAAATTGAGCGGCTTCCGGCTCAAAACGAAAAAGCGCTCCGCAAAAGCCAGAAAAACGCCCCTCATGACCGGTTCTTCTTCTCAAGATTTAGACGCGCCCCGCCCCCACACGGCTCTTTTGGAGCCCTCGAGCAGCACGGGTGAAGATCTCGGCGTTGCGGCTTCTGAGGATGCGGCGCCGCTCTCTCAGAATATCCCCGCAGGCATCGGCCTGATGATCCTCGGCATTTTTCTCTTCGTCGCCAATGACGTGATGGGGAAATGGCTGGTTGCGACTTACACGGTTGGACAAGTCTTGTTGATCCGCAGCGCAGCCGGTCTCGTTATGCTGAGCCCGTCCCTATGGAAGGCGGGCGCGCAAGCTCTCTTGTTTCCCCCCTCTCCCAAACTCAATCTCCTGCGCGTTCTCATCACAACTTGCGAAGTCGCATGTTTCTATTGGGCCGTGTCCTATATTCCGCTGGCCGACATCGTAACACTCTATATGGCCGCTCCTATTTTTGTGACCGCTCTCGCTTATCCCCTGCTTGGTGAAAAGATTGATGCACCGCGTGTCTTTGCCATCGTCTTTGGCTTTGTTGGCGTTATCATTGCAATGCGCCCTTCCAGTGCGAGCTTTTCACTCCCCGCTCTTGTCGCGCTCTCAGGCTGCATATTTTTTTCGTTGATGATGATCATCACACGTCATTTACGCGGCACGAAAGGTATTGTGCTTGTCACATGGCAATCGACCGGCGCTTTAGTGCTGGGCGCTCTGATCTCGCCGGTTGGATGGGTTACACCAAGCCTTCGAGATTTTGCGTTGTTGCTGATGCTGGGGGTTGTGGCCACGCTCGCGCATATCGCGGTGAATAAAGCGCTGAAACTCGCTCCCGCAGCGATTATAATGCCCTATCAGTATACGCAGATCATATGGGCTGTTCTTTTCGGCATTGTGATTTTTGGCGATTGGCCGGATCAAATGATGATGATCGGTTCAGCGCTTATCATTGCTGCGGGATTGTTCATTTTCTGGCGCGAACAAAAAATTGGACGCAAGCAGCAAAGCGATTAAGCGTTTCGGGTATCTATAAGATCAACGATACGAAGCT
>RFXE01000435.1 GCA_009921785.1 Alphaproteobacteria bacterium | reverse complement strand
CGCCGTCACACCGATCATCATGCCGACATTCGCGGAGGTCGAGAAAAACATTACGGCCGTGGCGTAGCCGACACCGGCGGTGAAATTCACATTGCTAAGCCAGGATACATAAAGAAGTGACAAGAGATCGACGGCGAAAATCGATATCAACCCGATGGCGCCACTTGCTGACATCACAAGCACATGACGTTTAATGGAGCCGTAAGTGAATTTGCCTGCTGTGCTTGAGGCAGTGTCGGGGCGAGGGCTTGAGTCGTTCATGGCTGCAAATCCGCATGAAGGGCCTGCGCCGTCAAGGGCGCGCGATATTTACCCATGGAAAGAGGCCTCCTTGATGGCCACGCCTTTAATTGAAAGCGCGTCGCAGAAGCCGCGATAACCCGCAAAGACATGACCATCGAGTCCCGCCTCTTTCGCACCCGCAATATTGACCGCGAGATCATCGATGAAAAAGGCAGCCTCCGTTTTGACATCGAGCTTTTTGCACACGGCACGAAAAATCTCCGGATCGGGCTTAGCGAGGCCCAATTCCGCCGACACATAAAGATGCTTCCCAAAAAGCGGGCGCAATGCGGGGAACAGCGCATCAAGCGTCTCGGCCAGAAGCCGATCATTATTGGTGAGAAGCGCGAGCTGATGCTTCTGTCCAAGCTCTTTGACCAATGCGAGCATCGACTGATCCGGGGTCATCGACAGGCGGCGGGCTTCGACCCATTCTGCGCGGGTCAAAGAGCGCCCGAGGCGGCGGCCAAATTCCCCAAGATAGTCATCAGCTGAAAAATCCCCCCGATCGGCGCGGTCGAGAAAATCCGTTTGCCAAATCGCGGCGTGGATTTCTGCCGCCGCCCGCCCCGACAGGCCTGCTAGCGCCTCGATGCGCCGCCCGACGTCATAAGTGCACAGGACATCGTCCATATCGAAAATAAACGCCTCAATCGGCACGGCGGGATCCTTCAAACAGGGAAAACGGGAGGCATCGCTTGACCTCTTGTCGCGCGCGCCTCACAAACAGGCAAGTTTTCTCCGTTCGGACCCTGTCATGGCCGTCAAACCGCCGCTCACGATTCTGCTCTGCGCCCCGCGCGGCTTTTGCGCCGGGGTCGTGCGCGCAATTGATGTCGTCGAAACGGCGCTGAAGACCTATGGCGCGCCCGTCTATGTCCGGCACGAAATTGTCCATAATCGTTTCGTCGTTGATGATCTCAAAAAGAAGGGCGCGATCTTCGTGCG
>RFXE01000434.1 GCA_009921785.1 Alphaproteobacteria bacterium | reverse complement strand
TCGTTACCGGTTTCGACATCATCTTTTTCTGGGTCGCTCGAATGATGATGATGGGCGATCACTTTATGAAAAAAGAACCGTTCCATACGGTTTACATTCACGCGCTCGTCCGCGACGAGAAGGGCGCGAAAATGTCGAAGTCAAAGGGCAATGTGATCGACCCGCTCGATCTGATTGACACCTATGGTGCCGACGCGTTGCGCTTCACTCTGTCGGCGATGGCCGCGCAAGGCCGCGATATCAAACTCTCGACGCAACGTATCGAAGGCTATCGCAATTTCGCGACGAAACTTTGGAACGCTGCGCGCTTTGCGGAAATGAATGGCTGTGCGCGTGTTGCAGGCTTTGATCCGAAAACGGTGAAGCTATCGCTTAACCGTTGGGCGATTGGTGAGTTGGCAACGGCTACGGCTGAGATCACGCGTGCGATTGAAGCCTACCGTTTCAATGATGCGGCAAATGCGGCCTATCGCTTCACATGGAATGTCTATTGCGACTGGTATCTCGAGCTCGCAAAGCCTGTCTTCATGGGCGACGATAAAGCGGCAAAGTCAGAAACACGCGCGAGCGTTGCCTTCGTTCTCGATGGCATTCTGAAGATTCTTCATCCCTTCATGCCTTATCTCACAGAAGAACTCTGGGCGATCAAAGGTGCGGAAGGGCCGAAGCGCGAAACAATTTTAGCGTTGACCGATTGGCCATCGATGGACGGATTGCTCGCTCCCGATGCCGAGGCGGAAATTGGGTGGCTTGTCGATCTCGTGACCGAAATCCGTTCTGCACGCAATGAAATCAATGTGCCAGCGAGCACGCAGATTCCGCTCGTTCTCGTCGGTGTGTCGGCTGCAACGCGCGACCGCGCCACGCGCTGGTCGGATATGCTTAAACGTCTCGCGCGGCTCTCGGATATTTCCTTCGCCGATCAAGCGCCGCCGCAATCGGCGCAGATGGTCATTCGTGGTGAAGTCTCAGCTCTGCCGCTTGCGGGTGTTATTGATATTGGTGCGGAGCAGGCGCGTTTGAAAAAAGAGCTTGAGAAAATTGCGAGCGAGATTTCAAAGATCGACGCGAAGCTCGGGAATTCTGATTTCATGGCGCGCGCGCCGGAAGAGATCATCGAAGAGCAACAAGAGCGCCGAGCTGAATTTGCCGAACGGCAGATGAAGCTGAGTGAGGCCTTGGTTCGACTATCGTAGTTTAATCGTCATTGCGAGCGAACGCGAAGCAATCCAGTTGAT
>RFXE01000433.1 GCA_009921785.1 Alphaproteobacteria bacterium | reverse complement strand
TCCGAATTGCGACGCTCTTTCTGCGGACCCTTCTTCACAGGGCGACCGGCAGCGAGATCATCAAGAAGCGTGTTGAAGCTCTCAACCGTAAGGTCTTCATAATAATCATTATTAATCTGCACCATCGGCGCATTGCAGCACGCGCCGAGGCACTCGACTTCGAGCCAAGAAAACTTACCGTCGGCGGACACATGACGCTCTTCGCCAAACCGGTCTTTGCAGGCCTTGATGATTTTTTCCGCGCCATTGAGGCGGCACGGTGTTGTGCCGCACACTTGCACGAAATGATGGCCGACCGGCGCGAGATTGAACATTGAATAGAATGTCGCCACTTCAAGCACGCGGATTTTCGCCATGCCCAACATATCGGCGATGTATTCAATAGCTGCCTTGGGCAGCCAATAGTCATGCTGTTCCTGCGCACGCCACAACAGCGGAATAACGGCAGATGCTTTGCGCGCTTCTGGATATTTCGCAATTACGGTTTGTGCCCACGCCGCATTTTCGGACGTGAACGAAAAAGACGCGGGCTGGATGGCGTCGGGTGCGAGGCGACGGACACTCATAGGCACTCACCTTGAATTGAAGAAAAACGCATCACCGATCCACCTCACCAAACACAATATCGAGAGAACCGAGAATGGCGGAGACGTCGGCCAACATGTGGCCACGGCAGAGGAAATCCATCGACTGTAGATGTGCAAAACCGGGCGCTTTGATGCGGCAACGATAAGGCTTGTTCGTTCCGTCTGCGACGAGATAGACGCCAAATTCACCCTTAGGCGCTTCAACTGCGGCATAGACTTCGCCAGCCGGCACTTTGAAGCCTTCGGTATAAAGCTTAAAGTGATGGATGAGCGCTTCCATCGAACGTTTCATTTCAGCACGCTTCGGCGGAACAATTTTGCCATCCGTTGAAGAGATCGCGCCTTTGCCTTCAGGCTTACGCAATTCGCGGACGCATTGCTTCATGATTTTTATCGACTGACGCATCTCTTCCATACGAATGCAGTAGCGATCATAGCAATCGCCATTCTTGCCAATCGGAATATCGAAATCCATCTCGGCATAGCATTCATAGGGTTGCGACTTGCGCAAATCCCAAGCTGCGCCTGAACCGCGAACCATCACACCCGAGAAACCCAATGCCCACGCATCATCAAGCGACACAACACCAATATCGACATTGCGTTGTTTGAAAATGCGGTTGTCAGTCAAAAGACTTTCAAGATCGTCACAGATTTTCAAAAACGGATCACA
>RFXE01000432.1 GCA_009921785.1 Alphaproteobacteria bacterium | reverse complement strand
TGGACATTTTATCGATGGTCGCTTTGTGGCTTCCTCCTCGAAGAAAAGTTTTGAAACCCGCGAGCCTGCAACTGGAAAGCCTTTGGCTCTGATCGCACAAGGCACAAAGGCTGATATTGCTGCCGCAGTGAAAGCTGCACGCGCCGCGCAACCTAAATGGGCGAAGCTTGGCGGTAAGAGGCGCGCACGACATCTCTATGCTCTTGCACGCATGGTGCAACGCCATGCACGTTTGTTTGCCGTGCTTGAATCACTGGATAATGGTAAGCCCATTCGCGAAACGCGTGACATCGATATTCCTCTAGTCGCGCGGCATTTCTATCACCATGCCGGTTGGGCGCAGGTAATGGATCGTGAGTTTCCGGACCACGAAGCGCTCGGCGTTGCCGGTCAAATCATTCCGTGGAATTTCCCGCTGCTGATGCTCGCTTGGAAAGTCGCGCCCGCTCTGGCATTTGGCAATACGGTGGTGCTGAAGCCCGCAGAATATACACCCCTCACCGCACTTCTTTTTGCTGAACTCGCTCATGAAGCAGGTTTGCCAAAAGGTGTTCTTAACATCGTAACAGGCGATGGTGAAACAGGTGCAGCGTTAGTCGATGCGCCGGTCGATAAAATTGCGTTCACAGGGTCAACCGAAGTGGGCCGCATTTTGCGTGAGCGCACGGCCGGTACCGGCAAAGCGCTAACATTGGAACTCGGCGGCAAATCGCCCTTTATCGTCTTTGATGATGCCGATCTTGATGGTGCTGTGGAAGGCGTGATTGACGCCATCTATTTCAATCAGGGGCAGGTATGCTGCGCGGGTTCGCGTTTGTTGGTGCAAGAAGGCATTGCCGCGCGCTTTATTGAAAAACTCAAAACCCGCATGACGCATTTGCGCGTGGGTGATCCGCTCGACAAAAGCGTCGATATGGGCGCGATCATCGACCCCACACAACGCTCGCGCATTGATACGCTCGTCAAAAAAGGTGTCAAAGAAGGCGCGACCTTGTTTCAGCCAGACTGCGCTTTGCCGAAAGGCGGTTGTTTCTATCCGCCGACATTGCTGACCAATGTGTACCCGGCTTCAAGCGTGGCGAATGAAGAAATTTTCGGACCGGTCTTGGTGACGATGACCTTCCGCACACCGGATGAAGCGGTGGCGCTTGCTAATAATACACGCTACGGACTCGCCGCGAGTGTATGGAGTGAAACAATTGCACTCGCGCTCGACATTGCTCCGCAGTTAAAATGCGGCGTTGTCTGGGTGAATGCGAC
>RFXE01000431.1 GCA_009921785.1 Alphaproteobacteria bacterium | reverse complement strand
CGGGGATCGAACATTTCATTTTCGTCACCGGACGCGGCAAAGGCGCAATCGAAGATCATTTCGATGTTGCCTTCGAACTGAATGCGACGCTCGATCAACGTGGCCGCAAAGCCGATCTTGATCGCTTGAAACAGGACACGCCGCTTCCGGGTCGTACGAGTTTCACGCGCCAACAAGAACCGCTCGGCTTAGGTCATGCGGTATGGTGCGCGCGCGATCTTGTGGGCGATGAACCCTTCGCCGTGCTCCTACCCGATATGTTGCATGAGGGCGCGACGCCTTGTCTCGCGGATATGATCCGTGAGCGCGATCATCATGGTGGTCAGGTGATTGCTGCCTATGAAGTGCCTGAAGCAGAAACGCACCGCTATGGTATTCTTGACCTTCAGGGCAAGACAGACGGCGCACCGCAAATCCACGCGATGATTGAGAAGCCGCAGAAAGGACAAGCACCGTCAAATTTTGCGATCTCTGGACGTTATCTACTCTCTCCAAAAATTTTCGATATTCTTGAATCTCAACCGCGCGGCGCGGGTGGTGAAATTCAATTGACTGATGCGATGGTTAGTTTGATGCGTGACGAACCATTCCATGCCCATTTGTTTCGCGGTCATGTTTATGATACCGGCCACCAACTCGGTTTTCTTACGGCCAATATTGCTTATGCGCTGAAACGTCCTGATCTCGCACAGGAATTGCGTCTCATTCTGAAAGATTTGTTGTAAGTCATGACTCTTCCAAACGCTGATCATCCCGCGCTCGCTTCGGCTCTTCGCACCATTGATACGGAGGGTGAAGGACTGGCTCAACTCGCTGAAGCGTTACGTGGCTCTTTGGGTAACGCATTCACCCAAGCTATTGATAAAATCATCAACGCACCAGGTCGCGTAATTGTATCCGGCATGGGTAAATCCGGTCATGTCGGTCGCAAGATTGCAGCGACATTGGCATCAACCGGAACGCCCGCACATTTCGTTCATCCGAGTGAAGCCAGCCATGGTGATCTCGGCATGATTCAAGATGATGATGTCATCATCGCTATGTCATGGTCGGGTGAGTCCGCCGAGCTTGCTGACATTGTTGCTTATGCGAACCGCTTTAATGTTACGTTGATAGCGCTCACATCGAATGCCGAAAGCGCGCTCGGCAAAGGCGCTCATATCTGCCTGACCTTGCCGAAAGCCAAAGAAGCCTGCCCGAACGGATTAGCGCCCACAACATCAACGACAATGCAGCTTGCAATGGGAGATGCCATTGCCA
>RFXE01000044.1 GCA_009921785.1 Alphaproteobacteria bacterium | reverse complement strand
GATTGGAATCCCCCATGAAGCGGGTGAGCACATCCGCATTCACTTCCGGCACAATCAAAGGCACGCGCTCGTCATAGCGCCAGCAGGATGAGTTATCGATCACGAGGCAGCCCATCGCCCCGATCTTGGGTGACCAGTCCTTCGATACGCCCGAACCGGCCGACATCAGACAGATATCGGTTTTCGAAAAATCATGGTGATCGAGATTTTGAACCTTCAGCACCTTGTCGCCATAGGACACTTCTGTGCCGAGGCTGCGTGCGGAAGCGAGCGCGATAACCTCGTCGGCAGGAAACGCGCGCTCCGCCAGAATGGAGAGCATTTCACGACCCACATTGCCTGTGGCGCCGACAATTGCGACCTTGAAACCCATTTTTGAAATCCTTGCTGCTTGAACTCTTGATCCGCTCCCCTGATGCCACCCGGCTTGGGTGTTTTGGCCTCATCCCCGCCGGGGGGAGAGACCGGAGCGAGGGATGTTTACGCGCGCGTTTTCACGCCGCCTGTTTTGGCGGTTTTCGTTTTCTTGAGCGAAACGGTGTGCGCGAGAAGAGACATGAGGCCCGTCACGAAATAAGAGATGCACGAAACTAAATATGACGTGGCCAGAAATACTGATATCGCCCGCTTGTCAATTGCCAGGGATGTCTGAGGGGCCTTGCGTCAACGCCTCTCGACCCTCATGGCCCAATCCGATATCACGCCCCAATCGTCTCCTTGGAATCGGTTTTGTGTCTCAGTCCTCCTCGTCCTCTCTGTTCTTGCGCGCTGCTCCGGTCCTTTTTGTGGCGATCTGGTCAACCGGATGGGTCTCGGCACGATATGGGGCCGATTACGCCGATCCTTTGACGTTTTTATCACTCCGCTTCGCTTTGGCTTTTTTTGCTGTGGGCGGCATTGCGCTTGTCGTACGAGCCCAATGGCCGCGTGGGCGCGCTGCGCTTCATATCCTGGTTTCGGGTGTGTTGCTCCATGCGCTCTATCTCGGCGGCGTTTGGTATGCGATTGCCCATGGCGTGCCCTCGGGCATTTCAGGGTTGATCGCCGCCATCCAACCGATTCTCACCGCTGCACTTGCACCATTGCTTTTGCGTGAGCGCATTGGCTTTTTGCAATGGCTCGGTATTGCCGCGGGCTTCATTGGCATTGCGATGGTTCTTGAGCCCAAGATCATCTCGATTGATCTGACGCATTTGACCGAGGTTGTTCTTCCATTGGCAATTAATGCTTTTGCTATGGTCGCTGTAACTGCGGGGACATTCTACCAAAAACGATTTGTACCGCAGGGTGACTTGAGAACCATCACGGCGCTTCAATATGTTGGTGCGTTTATTGTCATCACACCTGCAGCCTTTTTAACCGAACCGATGCATGTGAGTTTCTCACTCGGCTTCTGGCTTGTCATGGCCTGGTCAGTATTTGCCTTGTCTCTCGGCGCTATTGGGTTGTTGTTATTATTGATCAGGCGCGGCGCGGTGTCACGAGCTGCCGCTCTAATTTATCTCGTTCCTCCCAGCGTTGCAATTGAGGCCTATTTCGCCTTTGGTGAAACGATGGTCGTAAGTCAAATTGCCGGAATGGCTTTAACGGTGATCGGCGTGGCGCTTGCCACAAGACGCTAACGCCCTCCGTAGATCTCCTGATGTCCGGAACAAGTATGCCGTGATCACGGTTTACACTGTGTGAGCGTCGCGCTCGCGAGAAATTCTTGTTTCCAAGTGAAAGACATCTGCAATGGTCGCTCCGATTCTCTCGGCGGGTACACATGTTATTGTAGGGGATGGTCGAAAGGCTTTAATTCTTTTCAATGAAGGAACGGCGGAGCATCCGTCTTTGACGGTCGAGACATTTTTTACACACCCCGATTTACCGACACGGGCATTAGGAGCGGAGCGGCCCGGTCGTGTCTATGCGAGTGTTGGTATGAGTCGATCGTCAACCGATGAAACCGATTGGCATGAAAAGGCTGAAGATCAGTTTGTGCGTGATGTTATGGAAGGTCTCGTTGAATTGGCAAAACGCGAGAAACTGAAAAAACTTGTTCTCGTTGCGCCACCACGCGCAATGGGCGAGCTACGCAAAGCGCTGCCGTCTTCCTTTGCTCATCTTGTTGTTGCTGAAATCACGAAGGATTTGACGGGCCATACGGTGCCCGCGATTACCGCGCTTTTGCAGGCCGAAAACAAAGGCCCTTAGCGCTTCTCAATGTCTTGCAGGATCTCATTGCGCCGCCAAAAGAAAGGCTTCCAAGGCGGATCGTAAAAGGCGTAACTTGAAGCGCCTTTGGGCTTCAATGATTTCTTTGCAAGTAATGCCGCAAGCGCGGCGCGGTGCGTGTCGAGATTGCCTTCGGTCCACAATCCTGAGAATTGCAACACAGCGACACGTCGTCCGGCAATTTGCTTGAGATGAATGCGTTCATCATCCGGCTTGGGTAGCGTTTCAATTGTATAATTCTGCGGCATCATAAAGCGGATGACCCAAGATGAGCCGCTGCCCGTTTGCGTCACCGGCGCTGTCATCTCAATCTTTTCACCTTTTGTTTGCGTAACCGGTGCCGTCATCGCAATTTTGAATTGGCTCGTATTGCCACCAAATATATAGCCAGCAAGCACACGAAAACCCGCACTCGCAGCGCTATCGCGATCACCGTCAACCACCACCTCAGCCACGATATAAGGTGCATAGTCACGCAGCTCGAAGTCACCCTCTTTAGAGATAACCGTATATGAGGGCTCTTCGATGGCCATGGATGTCTCCGCAAAGAAAAGACCGATGATGAGCGATGCGCCGATAAAAGCAAAATGTTGAAGAGCTGATCGGCGCATCATCAATCAATAGACTCCCAAGAAATCGCGCTTTGTGACCTCAACGCCGTTATGTCTCAAAATGTCATATGTTGTTGTTGTGTGAAAAAAGAAATTCGGAAGAGCCCCATGGCGGAGATAGGTAAGCGCGTTAAACACGCGCGGCTCGGGGCGCATGGGCACCGTGATGTCGCGTGTTTCTGCGCCCACAAATTTGTCCTTCGGGATTGAATTGATAAAAGCAATCGTCTTCGCAATACGCGCCTCAAGCTCTTCAAAGCTTGCTTCAGTATCCGCATAGCTTGGCACATCAACGCCCGCGATCCGTGCCGCGCCGCCTTTGGCGAAATCAGAGGCGAGCTGAACTTGCCGTGTTAGGGCAAACATATCCGGGAAGAGCCGTGCCGAGAGGAGAACTTGCGGCTCGATCTTGCGGGCCTCCGCATGCGCCGCTGCCTTTTTCAAAACGGCTGAGAGTGCTTCAAGCGACTGCACAAATACGGGAACTGATAAATCATAAAGGCTGAGCGACATTGTCTTCTCCTTGAAATAGGCCTCCCTAGAGGCATTCATAGTCCTATATACGGTTCAAAAGGCTTTTGGACGCGCTTTCTTATCGGTTTCTCTGAGCCGCTCATCCACCTTGATTTTGGGGCAGGAATTCTCTATTCCCGCCGCATCCGCTGGGCCTGAATGATCTTACTGTCTTGGGCCTCGGGGGGCTGTAGCTCAGTTGGGAGAGCGCCTCGTTCGCAATGAGGAGGCCAGCGGTTCGATTCCGCTCAGCTCCACCATTTTCAGGATTGCGGGCAATCGTTTGGGTTTGTTATCGCGATCTCGAATTTTAGAAGAGCGCTTATATAGAAGCGCTCTTCGTGATCATGTCTTACAATGCGCTTACATCAATCAAGATGCGTAAAGAGCTCTTCTTTTGTGCGGCGTACTTTTTTCAATTTGAGTAACCAGTCATTGGCTTCATCGCGATGACCGATGGGTAACATCGTAACAGAGCGCAAGCCTTTTTCACGCAAGCCTAATAACTCATCAAGCGCTGCAGGATCAAACCCTTCCATCGGCGTTGCATCAACATGTTCGATAGCGGCTGCGGCCATAGCAATGCCAAGCGCAATGTAAGTTTGCTTTGCCGTGTGCTGAAAATTGATCTCAGGATCGCGTGCGCAATAGCTTGCGATAAGGCCCTTACGATAATTCTCGGTGCGCTCATTGGTGCCTACACCTCGTTGCGCAATCGTGTAATCAAAAGATTGATTGATGCGTTCAGGCGTATAATTATCCCATGCCGCAAAGACGATGAGATGCGAGCATTCCGCAACTTGCGATTGACCGCTCGCAATCGGTACGATCTTGTCTTTCAAAGCCTGATTGGTGATCACCAAGACATGAAAGGGCTGCAATCCGCTCGAGCTCGGCGACAGACGGATCGACTCGAGAATGGCCTCCACCTTGTCTTTGGCAACAGCGCGCGAGGGATCCATCTTTTTGGTGGCATAGCGCCAGGTCAAAGCATCGATAAAGGACAAAGCAACAACTCCAATTGAAGGGGAGGGCGGTAGAGACGAGCCCTTCACCTAAACCCTCTTCGCCCAAAGGCAAGCCATTGCGTCCATTTGATGCAGTGTCATGCGGGGGCGTTGAATTTCTTCTGAAACCCAAATCACATCTCGCGTGATGGCGCGCGCAGGGTTAGACTTCGCGCTTACGACGCCATATCCCCCCTGCAAGGCTCCCATGTCACTGACCATCCGCTCCGCTGAGATCACTGATCTTCCCGCCATTCTCGAAATCGTGAATGACGAGATTCTCAATTCTACGGCGATTTTCTCGCATCACGTGGTCACGCTCAAGAATCGGCTGGAATGGTTTGAAGCGCGACGGGAGCGGAATTTCCCCGTTCTGGTCGCGGTCCTTGGTAAAGAAGTTCTTGGCTTTGCCAGTTTTGGCGAATTCCGCCCGCATGATGGCTATCTCCATACGGTCGAGCACTCGGTCTATGTTCATCGCCATCACCACGGAAAGGGAGTCGGTAAACAGCTTATGCCGCCGCTTTTCGAGGCTGCCCGCGCTCTTGGCAAACATGTCATGATTGGCGGGATTTCGGCCGATAATGCCGGTTCAATCCATTTTCATCGCAAATTGGGCTTTTCTGAAACGGGACGTTTGAAACAGGTCGGCTGGAAATTCGACCGGTGGCTCGATCTCGTTTTCATGCAGAAAATTCTGGATCAGCCGGGCGCGATTGGCTGATAAGTCCAAAAATTTCACGGATTTGGAGCGGGCGAAGGGATTTTAAGCCGATTTGGAGCGGGCGAAGGGATTTGAACCCTCGACCCCAACCTTGGCAAGGTTGTGCTCTACCCCTGAGCTACACCCGCATCCGTCATCGGCAGGGCCCAGCGGGCCCCGATGCGGGCTATATGACTCAAGTTCTCGGGAGATGCAACAGGCAGAGCGCCTCGTCATTTTACCAAGGCCTTTTGAGATCAATTATTTCCCCGCTCTTGCCCCGCTCATCCGGACGCCTTTAGAAGGGGGCTCGCGATAAAGCTTACGGAATTGACCCATGCCCGCCACGCCCGACGATCTTTTTGCCTTTCTTGATGAGATGGGCGTCAAAACCGAGACTATGAACCACCCCGCCGTGTTTACGGTCGAGGAGTCCAAGAGTCTTCGAGGAGAGATCCCGGGCGCGCATGTCAAAAATCTCTTCCTCAAGGACAAGAAGGGCAATCTCTTCCTGATTTCAGCGCTTGAGGACACACGGATCGATCTCAAATCGATCCATGAGACGATTGGTGGGTCAGGGCGCGTGAGTTTCTGCTCTGCCGACCAGCTTCGTGAGCATTTGGGCGTCGAGCCAGGGTCGGTCACGCCTTTTGCGGTGTTCAATGATAAGGTCGGGAAGGTCCGCGCCATTCTCGATAAACGTCTGATGGCTTATGAGCGGATCAATGTGCATCCGCTCGTCAATACGATGACCACCGGAATTGCCCGCGACGATCTTGTGGCCTTTATGGTCAAAACCGGACATGAACCCGCCATCCTGACTGTGGGCGAAGCCGCTCCGGTCGAGGATTCTTGACTTTCGGACGACGCGCCGCATTGCCGCGCAGCGAGACCATGCCTATGTCAGGGGCACGAGAAAAAAGAGCGGTTTCGCTAAACATGTAATCCGGCGGAACCCGGGGTGAGTTGAGGCAAAAAATGACTCTTCAAGAACAGGCGGGCCCGGCTTCAGGGGCAAAAGACGTTACAACAGCAAGCTTCCGTCAGGATGTTATTGCTGAATCGATGAAGCAGCCGGTTCTTGTAGATTTCTGGGCGCCTTGGTGCGGCCCCTGCAAGCAATTAGCGCCCGCGCTTGAAAAGGCCGTTGCGGCAACCAAGGGCGGTGTCCGCCTCACAAAAATGAATATCGACGACCATCCGCAAATTGCCGGACAATTAGGTATTCAATCGATCCCCGCTGTTATTGCTTTTGATAAGGGTCAGCCCATTGATGGTTTCGTTGGGGCATTGCCTGAAAGCCAGATCAAAGCGTTTCTTGAACGTATCGCGGGCAAGATGGCCGGCGGGACGAAAGAGCTCTTAGAAGCAGCCGCGCAAGTGCTGGCAGCCGGTGATGTCGTGCAAGCAATCGAAGCCTATGGTGCCGTGCTTGAAGAAGATCCGGGCAACACAGCGGCTATCGGCGCTCTTGCAAAAATCTATATTGATCAAGGCGAGCTTGAAACGGCAAAAGGCTATCTCGACTCTGCGCCGGATGATCGTCAAAATGATGCCGATATTGTTGCTGCGCGCGCAGCTCTTGACTTGGCTGAACAAACTTCATCCGTCGGCGATATCAAGGGTCTTGAAGCGGCGGTTGCTGCTAATCCGAATGATCATCAAGCGCGTTTTGATTATGCGCTCGCTTTGTCCGCTCAAGGACAGCATGATGATGCCGTCGATGCATTAATCGAGATAATCAAACGCGATAGAGCGTGGAACGACGATGGGGCCCGCAAGCAATTGATCCAGTTCTTTGACGCTTGGGGTCCGATGGATGAAAAGACGAAAGCCGGTCGTCGTAAACTTTCGGCTCTGCTGTTCCGATAAACAGGAGTATTGGCAACCCATTCAGTGAGAGGTTCGAGATGAATGTGATTTATCGAGGCCCTTCCGATTTACCTACAGTTATGCCCCTCTTTCCGCTTCCGGGGGCATTGCTTTTGCCGCGTGGACAAATGCCGCTCAATATTTTTGAGCCGCGTTACATTGCGATGATTGATGAGGCGCTTCGCACGCATCGTTTGATTGGCATGATTCAACCCGATGGTGATTCAAGTCTTCGTTCCCGCGCGTCGGATTTATTCACTGTTGGCTGCGCCGGTCGGATCACGCAATTCGCTGAAACAGGCGATAATCGTTATGTTATCACGTTGACGGGCGTTTGCCGTTTTCGCATAGAAGAAGAATTGACGGCGGTTACGCCGTTCCGTCAATGCCAGCCTCAATATGACGAATTTGTGACAGATCTTGAAGCGCATGCGGGTGAAAGCGCAGTGGATCGCGAGTCTGTGCTTACCGCTTTACGTGAATTTTCTCAGGCTAATGGCCTTTCGATTGATTGGAAAGGCATTGATTCCGCGTCCAATGAAGCACTCGTGAATGCGTTGTCGATGATGGCACCATTTGGTGTTCGGGAAAAACAGGCTTTGCTCGAAGCCAAAGATTTAAAGTCCCGTGCCGAACTTCTTGTTGCCATTACGCAAATCGAGCTCGCGCGTCGTGATGACGGATCTGATTCTGTATTGCAGTGAGTATCATGACCGAAAAAAGCCCTTCACCATCATCCGCGCCTGATCCAAAAATGCTCGAAATTCTCGTTTGCCCTTTGACGAAAGGGACTTTGCGTTATGATTCGGCGCATTCGGAATTGATTAGTGAAGGTGCGCGGCTCGCTTATCCGATACGGAATGGTATTCCGATCATGGTGCCTGAAGAGGCGCGGCCATTAGAAGACGCACCTTAAGCCTAATTTCCGGCACTCTACGGCTTTTCATTGGGAAAAACCGTAAAGCCTCATCGCTTTTTTCTTGCCTTGCGGTAGGGCTCGCCTGAAGATAACGACGTGCGGTATAGGCCGTTGCCTACCCTTTCATTTATTCAGGAGTTTGACCGATGAGGTCCTTGTCTTACACTCTCGCGATTGGCTGTGTCGCGGCTTTTGCAGCTACAGCGGCTCACGCGATCACCAAACCTGCGGCACCTGCCAAGAAGGCGCCTGCGGCTGTTTCGGTGACCCTCGTCAATGGGGGCGCGTCTCCTGTTGTTGAATTCTCGAAGATCGAAGTCGTTGCCGCTCCGGCACCCGCGCCGCAGTCACAGGAGTGGTGGGCGGCACCGATGAACTGGTTCTCATCTGACAAGCCGGCTGAGCCCACGACAAGCGAGACAAATCTATTGGCAGCACCGTTGGCACCAAAGAAATCAGTGGTCCTTAAACTCGGCAAAGACTGCAAAGTTACTGTCTCTGCAAAATTCGAAGATGGATCATCGATCGATCCAGTCGCGATGGATTTCTGCAAAGATAAAAAGCTGACCTTGAAGGGTCCGTCTGAAGAGTAATGCTGTGGGTCGCCCGATCTTTTCGGGCGAGACATTGCCTTCCAATTAGAACTGGCAAAGCGGAGATCATCTTCGATTTGCCAGTTTTATTTTTGAATACCTCTTTGAAGGGTAACTTAATTCCGAAGCAAAAGAGTCCTCCGCTCATGGCATTGCAGAGCTGCCATGTTCGCCATGCTGTTTCTTTACTCCCTATCGATTCATACAAGTCTATATGCGGCAAAGCGTATCTAACACACTGAGTTTGGTTCAATGAGTGGCGGCACCAACCCGACAATCGGCATCGCATTAAAAATCGTATCGATTTTTGCGTTCCTGATCATGTCCACGCTCGTGAAGCTCGCGAGTGCGGATATGCCGATCGGTGAATTGATGTTCTTCCGCGCCTTCTTTGCGCTGTTACCGCTCGGACTATGGCTGTGGTGGCACGACGAATTACGCGGCGCATTGAAAACAACGCGGTTGGGCGGCCATCTTCTTAGAAGTATTTCTGGATCTGGTGGAATGTATTTTGGCTTTGCCGCCATTGCCTTTTTGCCGCTTCCCGATGCAACCGCGCTTGGATATCTCGCGCCGCTTGTTGCTACTGCACTTGCGGCATTGCTCTTGAAAGAAAATGTAAGGCCCTATCGCTGGGCTGCCATTGGGATCGGCTTTGCTGGTACACTCTTGATGGCTGCTCCGCATTTTTATGGGCGTGATTTCGGTGATTTTTTGGCTGAGGGCCCCGCGCTTGGAGCGATGGCTGGTTTGACGGCATCGCTTTGTAATGGATTTTCATCCATTCAAATTCGCAAATTGGCGCAGCTCGAGCGCACCGGAACAATCGTTTTCTATTTTCTGATGGTTACATCATTGATTGGTCTTGCGACGTCATTTCTTGTTTGGAAAATGCCGACGCAAGAACAAGCGGTCTTGCTTGTTGCGTCAGGAATTTTTGGCGGCATTGGACAAATTCTAATCACATCCTCTTATCGGTTTGCCGATGCGTCTGTGATTGTGTCCTTTGAATATTCTTCACTCGTCTGGGCTGTTGCGATTGGCTTTTTTCTCTTTGGGGATATTCCGCACCCCGTTGTGTTTCTTGGCGCCTTCATCGTCATCGCTGCCGGACTTTATGTCATTTATCGCGAGCGTCGTTTGGCCCGTGAATTTCAGCAAGACGCGGCTCTCTAAGGGATCGGCCAAAAGGACCGATGAAGCCGCCTTGACAGAATCCGCGACCCGTGCGGAAATCTGACCAATTGGTCAAATTCCATCCTTTGGGATTTAGCGCCATCGAAGAGGGGGCAACGATGGGGTCAGTGAGAACAAGCGGGTTGGCGGCAGGGCGTCTCGCCACCGAGGACTACAAGGCCAATTTTTCCGATATCCATCCGCCACTTACGCGGCATGAGGCCTTTGTCGAGGCGGAGCGGTGCTATTTCTGTTCGGACGCGCCGTGCCAGACCGCCTGTCCGACCTCAATCGATATCCCGCTCTTTATTCGCGAGATCGCGACAGGCAATGATCTTGGTGCGGCTGAAACCATTCTGAAATCCAACATCCTCGGCGGCATGTGTGCACGTGTTTGTCCGACTGAAACACTCTGCGAAGAGGCCTGTGTGCGCGAAACCGCTGAAGGTAAGCCGGTCAAGATCGGTCTCTTGCAGCGCCACGCCACCGACCATTTGATGGATGCAGGCAAGCAGCCTTTCAAACGCGCGGCATCGACGGGCAAAAAAGTCGCGGTGATTGGCGGCGGACCGGCAGGGCTTGCCTGTGCGCATAAACTCGCCGAACAAGGCCATAGCGTTACGATTTTCGAAGCCAAAGATAAACTTGGCGGCCTTAATGAATATGGTATCGCCGCTTACAAGACGACGAATGATTTTGCGCAACGCGAAGTCGATTTCATTTTGGCGATTGGCGGCATTGAGGTGAAAACGAGTCACGCGCTCGGTAAAGAGATTGATATCGCCACTTTGCGTCGGAGCTATGATGCCGTGTTTATGGGCACCGGACTTGCCGGCGTGAATAAGCTTGGCGTGAGCGGTGAAGGCACGCTTAAGGGCGTGCGTGACGCGGTCGATTTCATTGCCGAACTGCGGCAAGCTAAAGATCTTTCAAAGCTTTCGATTGGACGTGAGGTGGTTGTGATTGGCGGTGGCATGACCGCCATCGACGCCGCGGTTCAGTCACGCAAGCTTGGTGCCGATCATGTAACGATTGCCTATCGTCGTGGTCAGGATGCCATGAAAGCCAGCGCCTATGAACAAGAAGTCGCGCAGACCCACGGTGTCAC
>RFXE01000430.1 GCA_009921785.1 Alphaproteobacteria bacterium | reverse complement strand
GTAACAGGGCCTGATGGTCGTGAGACTCATGTGCATATGGGTTCATATGGAATTGGTTCGTCACGCCTTGTTGCGGCATTGATCGAAGCGTTCCATGACGAGAATGGAATTGTCTGGCCGCAGTCAGTTGCGCCTTTTGATGTGTCGCTTCTTAATCTGAAAGTTGGCGACTCCGCGACGGATGCTACCTGCGCCACACTTTATAAAGCGCTCACCGCTCGTGGCCTTGATGTGCTTTATGATGATCGTGATGAACGCCCCGGCGGCAAATTCGCAACCGCTGATTTGATCGGTTCACCGTGGCAGGTTATGGTTGGCCCTAAATCGCTTGCTGAAGGTAAAGTTGAATTGAAGCGCCGTAAGACGGGTGAACGTCAGCTTCTTTCGGTTGAGGACGCGGTCGTCGCGCTGACGGCGTAGCAGATGAAGAATGACGCTTCCCGCGCGGATGCGTCGACCGGTGCGTTCGCGCCGTTCGAATGGATGATTGCATTCCGCTATTTACGCGCGCGTCGCCGCGAAGGGTTTATCTCCGTCATTGCGGGATTTTCTTTCATCGGCATTATGCTGGGTGTCGCAACGCTTATTATCGTCTTGTCGGTGATGAATGGCTTTCGCAAAGAACTTCTCGATAAGATCGTCGGCGTGAATGGCCATATTTTTGTTGGCGCCATCGAAAAGCCGTTGACCGATTTTTCTGAGTTATCGTCTCTCTTTGAAAAAATTCCAGGTGTCACATTGGCGCTTCCTTTGATTGAAGGGCAGGCGCTTGCTTCATCCCAAGCGAGCGCTGGTGGTGTGTTGGTGCGCGGTGTTCGTGAGAGCGATTTGCGACGCATTCCGTCCATTGCGAATAATATAAAACTTGGTGCTCTAGATGGCTTTGATAAAGCCTCCGGTGTTGTGATTGGTAAACGTCTCGCGGAGCAACTCTATTTGCGTCCGGGCGATAACATCACCTTAACCGCGCCGCGTGGCCCACAAACACCTTTTGGCACAGCGCCACGCATTAAGTCTTATCCGGTTGCCGCGGTCTATGAAATTGGCATGTCGGAGTTCGACTCCACATTTGTATATATGCCTCTTCCCGAAGCGCAGAACTATTTCAATCGGTCGGATGATGTGAGTGCCATTGAGATTTTTCTAACCAATCCCGACCGGATTGATGAAACGAAACTGGCTATTCAGAAATCAACCGAACGTCCGATCTTCTTGACCGATTGGAGACAGCGCAACAAAACATTCTTTGGCGTGCTCGAAGTTGAACGCAATGTGATGTTCTTGATCCT
>RFXE01000429.1 GCA_009921785.1 Alphaproteobacteria bacterium | reverse complement strand
TAATTACTTGCCGCGCAAGCCGTCGAAGACTTCACCGAAATCAGGCTTGTTGGCATGGCTCGAGATGCCGGCACGCGCCGCTTCAATGACGAGCGGCTGCGGATGACCATGGAGGGTCGCAACAATCAATTGCTTCACGACAAGATAGATTTCGCTATCTTCATCGATCACTTGCTTCAAGCGATTACCCATCGGTTCGATCACGCCATAGGCCAACAACACGCCCATGAACGTACCGACGAGCGCTGAACCGATGAGCGCACCCAGAACCGCCGGGGGTTGATCGATAGCGCCCATGGTTTTCACGACGCCCAACACACACGCAACGATTCCCAGTGCGGGGCATGCACCTGCGGTAGCTGCCAGCGCTTCGACGGGTTTCATTTCATGATGATGGTGGGCTTTGAGCGCGGTATCGAGCACTTCTTCCACCGCATAAGGATTGAGATTGCCCGAAGAAATAACCATCAAAGATCATATGAATGAGTGTGTGGTCTTTCATAAGCTTCGGGTATTCACCGAAGATCGGACTGCCTTCCGGACTTTCGACGTGGGACTCGAGGGCGACAGGGCCGTCCACGCGAAGGATTTTAAGGAGCTTAGAGACAAGGAAAATCGTATCGAGATAATCCTGCTTTTTGTACTGGGGGCCCTTGAAAACTTTACCAAATCCCCCGGCAACACCCTTAATCGTGTCGATACCATTACCAACCAACATAGCGCCAACAGCCGCGCCCCCGATTGTGGCAAGCTCCGACGGCGCCGCATGAATGATCGGTTCGAGATTCCCGCCGTGGACCACGAAGACGCCGAACACGCACCCCATAACAACCACAAGGCCAATGATACTAAACATAGAGAGCCCCACTTCACCCGGTCACCAACGCCGACAGGCTTATCCTGCCGACACATACCGACGCACAACCATAGGCCACGCGCACCAATCCAGCGCAACCTTTACAAGAAATATGCCATTATTGTGATAAGTCCAGCACGAGAAGCTGAAATTGCACCCCAATCACGCCGCGGTTTTAGCCCAATCAATCAGCCGGCGGGGTCTCATTCGGTAAAATCAGCTCGAAAATTGGCTTAAATTCTTCCTCTTCCGCCACCGTCCAGGTCTCAGGTTTAAGGGGCGATGTATTGGCCCGCATCCCATAGACATAAGCCATCAAAGACTTTGAAGACTTGTAAACGCGAAGCTTGTCGTACTCCTGACCCTTCAGAAGGCTTCTGAACATTGGCCTTTTGTTTCGCTTCGTGTGCAAATTTTCATAGTTGCAGACGTA
>RFXE01000428.1 GCA_009921785.1 Alphaproteobacteria bacterium | reverse complement strand
TCTCGTTTCGATGCCATCGCAAGGTCCGTCAATCGTAATGACCGATCTCGGGTCGGGCGGTGCGGATAATGTGACGGCTTTCCTTCGACCCGAAGACTCTCAATCGCCGGAGTCCTCGCTATTGCTTTACCGTAGTCGTCAGACACGAGATGACCTCGACAAGGACGGCTGGACGGAGATCGTTGGCTATCATCGATATGGCGCACGTCCGCGATTGACCTTGCGAAGTGCAGATGGACGATATGTGTATTTGACGGTGGGCGCTTCCAACGAGGATCGTCGTGGGGGCACTCTTGCTGAGCGATTGCCCATTTCAGCGGCCTTTCCTTTAACGCTGAACACCCGAAGGCGTGACGCTGGTGTTATCGCGCGCCTCTCGCCCTCAGAACAGCCCGCGATAATGATGCGGGCAAGCGTTTCCCAAGATCAGTACGTCAGGCAGACGGGAAAGCGGATAGATGATTACACATACCGTAACAGCTGGTTCGAGATGACAAAGGCGAGTGCGGCGGGCAATCACGAGTGGGTTCTCGGGGCGTCGGCTCAAAAGAATACGTTTGACTTCCGCCGCCGACGCGATCTCGAATATTCACGACAGTTTATTGGCTTATTTGCGGAAGACGCGTATCACGCGTCGGAACGCTTTTCCCTGCATGTCAGCGGTCGTCACGAGTGGGGGGATTTCGATGGTCGTAACAGCTTCCGTCTCGCTGCCCTATACCGCAGGAACTCCACGTGGGGCGTTCGGATGTCCGTCGGCGGCGGTCAGGCTGTACCCGGATACGCAGTGCCTGAACTATCCGACTACGGCCCAGGCGCGCTGACGCACAATTCGGCACTGAAGAAAGAGTCGGCGGTCACGACTAGTCTCGACATCGATTGGCATCCCGAGGATATCGAGCTCAATATCGGGATCTTCGATGGACAGATCAAGCGGGCACTCGGCTTGCGCTCTTCCGGAAACGAATTGGAGGTCTTCAACCGCTCTGGCGTCTTGGAGTTCAAAGGGATCGAATCAACGCTTCGTTTCGTGGAAGGTCCGTGGCACTTGATTGGATCGTGGACGCTGCTTGATGCCGCGCGTTGTGAGAACGGGCTGAGAAGTCGCCTGGCCTATGTTCCCAAAAATACGGGGGAACTCGCCGTTTTGTACGAAGTACCAAATACATGGCGGGCAGGAATCGAGTTCTCTTATTCAGGCTCACAAATTATCGAAGAGATGGGCCTGACTCGCGCGCCCGCTACGCTTGAGGTCAGCATGCTTCTTGCAAAGTCTTTCCGCGAGCTAA
>RFXE01000427.1 GCA_009921785.1 Alphaproteobacteria bacterium | reverse complement strand
ATGCGGGCGTCTTGCCGCGCGCGATCATGGTCTTTGCATTATGGAAGACATAGAGCCCGAAATCAAAGAGTGAGCCTGACATGCGCACGCCTTCAATATGCACATGGCGTTCGGTCAAATGCCAGCCGCGTGGGCGCACCATCAAGGCGGCGGGGTTGGGGCCAACCGCATAGGCTTTGCCGCTCGTCTCATCGGTAAAATCGAGTTTGCCAGCCCAGAGATCTTTCAGATTGATCTGGCCTTCGACCATATTCGCCCAAGTGGGCGAGGACGCGTCTTCAAAATCGGTCATGAACACGCGCGCGCCAGAATTCAGCGCATTGATGATCATCTTCTTATCGACAGGGCCCGTGATCTCAACGCGGCGGTCAAGAAGATCGGCGGGGAGCGGCGCGACAGTCCAATTGTCTTCGCGCACAGACCTTGTCTCGGCGAGAAAATCCGGAAGCGCACCCTTATCGAAGCTCTTCTGCCGTTCCGCGCGCGCCTCAAGCAGCGCCAGCCGGGTCGGGTTGAACTTCGTGTGTAAGGCAGCGAGGAAGGCGAGGGCCTCCTGGCTCAGGATCTCGTCATAACGGGGTTTGAGGGCGCCGGTCACTTCAATTGCGGTCATGGTCTTAGTCCAACTCTGTGCGGTGTAGCTCAAGCGCGAGGCGACCGCTGTTCATGGCAAAGTGTAATAAAAGCCTGGGAGCGAAAGGGAAGGGCGAATGTCCGTTTCAGACGCGCTCTCCGCCAAAGGTGTTAGATATCAACCCTTTTGTTCCGTGAAGACAATTTTCAAGATCATCTCTTCGGCCTTTCAAGCTGTGCTGTAAAGAGGGTTTTTAGGCCTATTATTCAATAAAATTTTCGAAAACTTTTTCCTTAATTCTTCACGGTGTCCTTACGCACCTCTGTTTGACTGCCTCCCGGGCGCAGGAGCGCCTTTTGGAGCACAGAAAGGGCTCCGCCATCCAGAAAGGGATCGGACCATGAATGATATGAATGAAGCGCCAAAAGGGCGCGTGCTGTTCAATATTGACGGTGAAACCCTGATTGCCCGCGCGATTGGCGCAGTAGACCGCATCGAGGCGCATTGTCTCTTCAATCTAGCCGCTGCACAGGGCGTGCGCGACGCCATAAGGCTTAGAAAAGAACTCGCCGCGGAAATGACACCGGTCGAGATTGCGCTCGCCCAGCGGCGCGCCCGGGCCTATGTCGGCGTCAGTCCGTGAATGAGTCTTCTCAGTGCCGCGTGGCTTGCCAAATCGGACCAAGTTGGGGCATATCGCGCGTGACGGAGACGTG
>RFXE01000426.1 GCA_009921785.1 Alphaproteobacteria bacterium | reverse complement strand
TTCAAATCGACAACCGCATAAGCGGGTGGGGTCGATTCGATCATTTCGATGCCTTCTTTGGCGCTCTCGACCACAGCTACACGATAGCCCCGCTGTTCCATCTCGCGGGAGAATCGATTCACAAAATTGCGCTCGCTGTCGACGATGAGAAGCGACCGGTCGGCTAGCTTGCTCGCACTTGAAACGTCATTCATCGAGGGCGCCTTTCGCCTGATGGGGGTCAGCCCAAGTTACGCGGTGGCGGTCGGTTTGGTTCACTTGTCGCGCGACAGAATGGCGCGCACAGCCGAAATGACGCGCGACGGGGGTCATGGAAGGGTCTATAAGGCCCCAAAGCTCGCAATCTGATGGAAAGATAGCCCAAAATGGCCGAAAAAGCCCCACCCGCAATCGAAATTGACCGACTTGAGAAGCGTTATGGCGGCGTGCCGGCCGTCCGCGGGATCAGCTTCAGCCTCGCGCCGGGGGAGGTGCTCGGGCTTTTGGGCGGCAATGGTGCGGGGAAGACCACGACCATCGGCATGATCATGGGGCTGGTCCTGCCGAGCGCGGGGAGTGTGAAAGTTTTCGGCGTCGATATGGCCAAAGACCGCTACGCGGTGCTGCACCGGATGAATTTTGAGAGCCCTTATGTGGATATGCCGCATCGCCTGACCGTGCGCCAAAATCTTGAAGTGTTCGGGCGGCTTTATGGCATTCGGGCCATCAAAAACCGGATCGCAGATTTGGCATGTGAGCTTCATCTCGAAGACTTTCTTGATCGTGAAGCGGGTGCATTATCGGCCGGTCAGAAAACGCGCGTCGCGCTTGCGAAATCTTTGATCAATGAGCCGGATCTTTTGTTGCTTGATGAACCCACCGCATCGCTTGATCCGGATACGGCTGATTGGGTGCGGACGCGTCTTGAAACCTATCGACGTGATCGCGGCGCTTCAATTTTGTTGGCGTCACATAATATGGCCGAGGTTGAACGATTATGTGATCGTGTCATCATCATGAAAGCGGGTGCGATTGCTGATGAAGGCACGCCTCATTCTCTCATAGAAAAATATGGACGTCATTCACTCGAAGAAGTGTTTCTTGATGTCGCGCGTGCACCCGTTACACAAGGGGCCGCCGCATGAGCACGCCCATTTATCACCATGATGCAGGTTTTTCTTTCACTCGTGTTGGCGCATTGATTTTGCGTTACACTTATCTATTGCGCTCATCATGGCCGCGTTTGCTTGAACTTGTTTATTGGCCCACGGTACAAATGCTCACTTGGGGGTTCATTCAAGTCTATGTTGC
>RFXE01000425.1 GCA_009921785.1 Alphaproteobacteria bacterium | reverse complement strand
AATGGGGTGAATTGAACAAGAGCGCGGCAGGACCGCTTTCCGGATGCCTTATCCGGAAGGGGGGATCAAATAATTGCTCGAGACCGGTGGTCATAATGGTTTCGAAAATCCCTAGCGTCTGGGCGCGTCCCCGTTTGGCTAAAATCAAATCTGCGCTTAACCTTTGGCTCTGTCCATAAGGGCGAAACGTCGCGCGCTCAAAAGACCTTCACGGGTTATTTACCGGTTATGGGTTTGATACGGGCGAGATTACGGGGGCAGATGATGATCGACCACGCGCTCACACGGCGCATCCTCTTAGCCGAGGACGACAATGACATGCGCCGGTTCCTTGTTCGCGCGCTCGAACAGGCCGGTTTTCAGGTGGCGTCCTATGATAATGGGCTTTCCGCCTATAATCGGCTGCGAGAAGAGCCTTTCGAACTGCTTTTGACCGATATTGTCATGCCCGAGATGGACGGCATCGAGTTGGCCCGCCGGGCGACCGAACTCGACCCCGATATCAAAGTGATGTTCATCACGGGATTCGCGGCCGTAGCGTTAAATCCCGACTCAGAAGCCCCGAAAGACGCCAAAATCCTCTCAAAACCGTTTCATCTCAAAGATCTCGTCCATGAGGTCGAAAAGCTGCTCGAAGCGGCTTGATTGGCTGAATACGGTATTTTTTGGCCCCCGCCCGCTTGCATCGGCAGGGCGCAGTGGGTATAGGCACCCGACACCTTCGTGGGGTTTCCCCTGTGACGGGCGCGTAGCTCAGCGGTAGAGCACTACCTTGACATGGTAGGGGTCACAGGTTCGATCCCTGTCGCGCCCACCATGTGGTGATGGTTTTTCGAGGATCGCGTGTCGGCAACGACCCGGTTCACGTGGTAATGGATGAACGCGCGGGCAACCGCATGGAATTTGGATAGGATACGGTCATGAAGATCCGCAACAGCCTGAAGAGCCTCCGCGAGCGTCATCGCGACAACCAGCTGGTTCGCCGCAAGGGCCGCGTCTACATCATTAACAAGACCCAGAAGCGCTACAAGGCGCGCCAGGGCTGAGTGATGCATTCGACGCTTGCCTGAGCGTCGTATCGATCCTGTTCGTTATGAGATTGCTTCAAGCCTCGCGATGATCGCGGGGCTTTTTGTGTTGGGGCCGATGCAAGAAAAATCCAAAGCCCCCGCTCTTTCGTAATTCGCCCAGTATTTTTCGAGTACCTCAGTGTAGCTGACGGAGTTAAAGTTTTGTCGCGTTTTAAATTTGTCGCTTTTTAAATTTGTCGCTTTGGGCTTTGCGTCCCTC
>RFXE01000424.1 GCA_009921785.1 Alphaproteobacteria bacterium | reverse complement strand
AGCCAGGGTGAAAGGCCGCAAATATAAGTCACCCAGATCATGACGAATGCGACAGCGAGACTATGGCGGATCCACAGGCCAAGATTTTTGAAATCACCCTTCACAAGCACTTTCATTTCACTCAGCAGAAAGCCGATCATTGCCAGTGCCGGACCGATGAGCATGCGGCCGACAAAAGTATTTTGAAAACGAAATAGAGTTTTTACAGGTGCAGGCAGATCACTCCACTGCTCCGATGTGAAATACCACGACTCGGGATCATCCAGCGGATCGGTCAGTCGTTCATCACGATGATGGGTGAGGTGCGAGCGGCGATAAAGTTCATAAGGCAGCCAGAGCGAAAGCGGCGGTGTTGCGAGGGCGCGATTGATCACGCGCGAGGAGGTCGGGTGGCCGTGAAGAATTTCATGCTGGAGCGATGAGTGCCACGCCAGAAGGATCGAGCCGCCAATGATGGTAACGAAAAGAGGCAGATCGTTGCCCCAATAGGTCAGGGCGAGCCATGCCCCGTAAACTCCAATAATAAGGCCCAGGGTCGGCCATTCGATCCGCCAACCGCCATGCCGCTTGTCATTTCTGCCGGACGCCATACTCAATTCCACCTCAGACTCGCTTGTTCCACGAATATCTTTTTATGAAATTCTTAAAGTCGAGCGGGTGTCCGCGTCAATTCCGACAGTTTAAGTCGCATTTTGATCGACCTGATCGCTTGGCATGTGGGAGCTTTGCAGGCCGAGCGGGTGACGGTTTGGATCGCGCCCGCTAAAAAGGCCACTGACCGCGAAGAAAGAAGAGTGACGATCCATGGTGTCCAAAGCAGAACCGTCAAAAAAGCCGAATATCCTGATCATCATGGTTGATCAGTTAAACGGGACGTGGTTTCCAGATGGTCCTGCACCATTCCTGAAGACGCCCGTTTTGCGCGCGCTTGCTGAAAACAGCGTGCGGTTTACGAATACTTATTGCCCCAGCCCGCTTTGCGCACCATCGCGCGCGTCCTTCATGACGGGGCAGTTGCCTTCACGCACAGGTGTCTATGACAACGCCGCTGAATTCGCGTCCTCTATCCCCACTTTTGCTCATCTCTTGCGTCATGCGGGATATAAAACGGTCCTTTCCGGTAAGATGCATTTTGTCGGCCCCGATCAGTTACACGGATTCGAAGAGCGGCTGACGACTGACATTTACCCTGCTGATTTCGGATGGACGCCGGATTGGACAAAGCCCGATGAGCGGATTGATTGGTGGTATCACAATCTCGGTTCGGTTACGAATGCTGGAACGGGCGAG
>RFXE01000423.1 GCA_009921785.1 Alphaproteobacteria bacterium | reverse complement strand
TAAGAATGCAATCGATCCAGGGGCAACGTTCAAAAATTTTACGGTAGGGTGAGGTTGTGAGAATTGTTATTTGATCATCAGGATGATGATTTCGAATATCGTGGATGGCGCCCTCAGCTTGCAGTATATCACCAAAGGCGCCAAGCCGTATGATCAATATTTTTTTCATTCTCTTATTACGCTTTACTATTTAGGGCGCAAAGAGACTGAAGGGCATCGCGCAACTCAATGCCAATTGTTACAATATCAAATCGTCGTGAACGCTCGCGCGCGGCGTGCCCCATTGTTTCTCGGCGAGCGGGCTCTGTGATTAATTGCTTCAGAGCCTCAGCCAATCCTTTGTGATCCTCGATATCAACAAAAAGCCCCTCGATATTGTCTTGAAATACGTCTTCTAAGCCAGGCACTCGTGTGCAGATAATGGGGCGTCCGGCGGAAAGCGCTTCAAGGAGGGCAATACTCAAAACCTCACGGCGGCTTGGCATGCAGAAGATATCGAGTGAACGCAGAAATGTCTGAGGATCCGTTGTCCACCCCGGAAAGGTCACGTCAGCGTCATTAAGGCCCAGTTTGTCTCTCAAGTCTTCCATGGCCGTTGTGTGACCCTGCTCATCAACGCCATGAATAATACAGTGAAAATTTATTCCCTCTGCTTTGAGTATAGAGAGCGCCTCAAGAAGAACATCAAATCCCTTATTGGGAACAAGGCGTCCAAGCCCGCCAATGATAATAGGCTCGCGGCGCGGTAAGGGTTGTGGTTCAGGCCCAATCCTAACTGCATTGGGGACAAGCCTCATTTTATTCTCGGGCATACCCGCCTTAAGCATCACATTTCTATAATGCTGCGTGAGAACAATTGCGCCATCAATGTCATCAATCATGTTTCGGGCGCTATAATTTGTTGTATGGCAGTCGAGGATTAACGGCGCTTGCCGACGCAGGCTTTGCGCGAGGCGCGCCGCTCGATTTCCATGAGCAAGAATGACATCGAAGGGACGATCCTTCAGGCAGCGTTTCAATCTGAAACCGGCCGTCGGATCCCACGCGAAAGGTGAATGAAAACTAATGACATCGGCCGTTTGAGGAAAGCGTGCGCGCATCTCGCCCGAGGCATTAAGAACCGTTGTTACGGCACAGCCAGCAAGTGTGAGTGCTTCATGCGTATCGAGCGCGGCATTTTCTAATCCGCCGCGCCCTCTCGCCATCATGATATTCAGGACCCGCATGAGGTCCTTATGCCTTACTCCAATTCGGCTGGGAAGCCCGGCGCGCGCAAATCGGTATGGAGCGC
>RFXE01000422.1 GCA_009921785.1 Alphaproteobacteria bacterium | reverse complement strand
CAAACATCTGGCGTGTCGCGTCATCGCTCACATGGCGATAGCCGGAGAACTCGTGCGGGAAGGAGCCCATATCGCAGGAGCCTTGCACATTGTTCTGACCACGCAACGGATTCACACCCACACCATCGCGGCCGATATTGCCGGTGACCATGGCAAGGTTGGCCATCGCCATCACCATGGTCGAGCCTTGGCTGTGTTCGGTGACGCCGAGGCCGTAATAGATGGCAGCGTTTTTCGCTTTCGCGAAGAGCCGTGCGGCGGCACGAATTTCACCAGCTGGAACACCAGTGAATTGTTCGGTCGCTTCCGGCGAATTGCGCTCTTCAGCGATGAAGCGCGCCCAGACTTCGAAGTCAGCCAACTCACACCGCTCGCGCACAAAGGCTTCATCAACGAGACCTTCGGTGACGATGACATGCGAGAGCGCATTCATCACGGCGACATTGGTGCCCGGCAGAAGCGGGAGATGATGTTCCGCTTTAATGTGCGGCGATTTCACGAGATCAATGCGACGCGGATCGGCAACGATGAGCTTTGCACCCGCGCGCAAACGCTTCTTCAAGCGCGAGGCAAACACGGGATGTCCGTCAGTCGGGTTGGCACCAATGACGAGAACAACATCGGCTTTCGCAACCGATTTGAAATCCTGCGTGCCAGCCGATGTGCCGAAAGTTTTGGAAAGTCCATAACCCGTTGGCGAATGGCAGACGCGGGCGCAGGTGTCGACATTGTTATTGCCAAAACCGGCGCGCACGAGCTTCTGCACGAGGAAGACTTCTTCATTCGTGCAGCGTGACGATGTGATCGCGCCAATCGACTCTTTGCCATATTTCGCCTGAATGCGCTTGAACTCGCTTGCCGCGTGAGTAATCGCTTCTTCCCACGAGACTTCGCGCCATTCATCCGTAATCTTCGCGCGGATCATCGGCTTGGTGATGCGGTCTTCATGCTGGGCATAGCCCCAGGCAAAGCGACCCTTCACACAGGAATGGCCTTCATTCGCTTTGCCGTCTTTATAAGGCACCATGCGGACAACTTGATCACCCTGCATTTCCGCTTTGAATGAGCAGCCGACGCCGCAATAGGCGCAAGTGGTGACTTTCGAATGTTCCGGCTGACCCTTTTCGATGACGGTGTTTTCCATCAAAGTTGCCGTCGGGCAGGCTTGCACGCAGGCGCCACAGGAGACGCAATCAGAGGCAAGAAAATTCACGCCACCGGCAGAGACGCGGCTATCGAAGCCACGGCCTTCGATGGTAAGCGCGAAAGTGCCTTGCACTTCTTCGCACGC
>RFXE01000421.1 GCA_009921785.1 Alphaproteobacteria bacterium | reverse complement strand
GCGAGCCTTGTGCCGCGCCCCCCGGCTAATATGACCGCCTGCCGGATCATCCCTACCTCGTCATTTCCGAATAATCTTACCTAACGGAATATAGAAGAGTTTCATAGGCGAGAGGAATGAGTAAAGTCTGAATGACCTTGGTCAAAACTGTGTTTTATAATTGGCTCGAATTTGAGAGATTAAAAAAATCCCTCTTCAGCTATCATAAGCTTCGATTTGTCGGCGGGTGAGGGCTGGGAGGTCGTCGGGGTGTTGAATGGCGGCCTTATACCAGTCAGCAGTCCATTGGAGCGCTTTATCGAGGGATAGGCGGGGCGTCCAGCCGAGTTCTGAGTGCGCTTTGTTTGAGTTAAGGGCGAGAGTCAGCGTCTCATGCAGGCCGGTTTCGACTTCCAGAGGCATTGGCTGCCATACCGCCTCGAGTTTCCTGATGAGGTCGATTACTTTTATTGAGTCTTGAGCTTCAGGTCCGAAATTCCAATTCTCACCGGGTGAACGGGCGTCCTCGCCAAGCACGCGTTCGAGGAGAAGACGGTAGGCTTCACAGAGATCAAGGACATGTTGCCATGGTCGCTGAGCATTCGGCTTGCGGAGCTTCAAGGGCGATCCGCTTTGCACGGCGCGGTAAAAATCGGGGATGATCCGATGCGGAGCGAAATCTCCACCACCGAAAATATTGCCGCCTCGGGCTACCTCGATCCGCATGGGGCGTTTCCAGGCCGCAAGACTATGCCGATACCCGTCAATCACCAGTTCTGCAGCGGCTTTTGAGGCAGAATAGGGATCTTTACCGCCGAGCTTTGCTACTTCAGTGAAGGGCAAAGCTTTGGGATCGGGTGCATAGACTTTATCCGTTGTGATGGCCACCACGCCACGAACGGAGGGCGCGAGCCGGGCGGCTTCCAAAATATGAGCCGTGCCTTGCGTGTTGGTCATGAAGGTGCGCAACGGTTGCGCATAACCTGTCAAAACAAGCGGCTGGGCCGCGAGATGCAATATAGCATCCGGCGCGACGCGATTGACGGTATCACTCAGCAGCGAAAAATCAGCAAGATCGCCAAGCGTATGGCTTTTGAACGCTGACCAAATATCAGCGAGGTCGAAAAGGGCTGGTTTGGTCTCTGGTGCCAAAGCAAAGCCATGGATTTCCGCCCCGAGAGCAGCCAATTTCAGAGACATCCAGCTTCCGGTAAAGCCGGTATGGCCAGTAATCAGGATACGCGCGCCTTTAAGGCGCGATGAATTGGACATTTGGAACTCCCGACGGCAATAAAAATGCTGCCGTCTGGTTTCCGTTACGTCAATAAA
>RFXE01000043.1 GCA_009921785.1 Alphaproteobacteria bacterium | reverse complement strand
AGTTTTCTTAAAGAGCGGCTTCAAAAAGATTTAGGCGTCACATTCAAAATGGACGCTGATGTCCGACCAGAAGCGCTCGATGCCTCTTACGTGCTCGATTGCCGTGGGTATGAAGCGCGTGATGTGCTTTCCGATTTGCGCGGCGTCAAAGGTGAGATGCTGATTGTGAGATCAACCGAGATTTCACTTGCACGGCCCATTCGTCTGCTTCATCCGCGCATACCTGTTTATATTGTGCCCCGTGATGATCATCATTTCATGGTCGGCGCGACGATGATTGAAAGCAGTGATCAATCACGCATTTCAGCACGCTCCATGGTTGAGCTTCTAAACGCGACCTATGCGCTTCATCCGTCTTTCGGTGAGGCAGAAATTATCGAGACGGGTACCGATGTACGTCCGGCTTTTCCTGACAATTTGCCGCGCATCCGGCGGTCGGGGAACATCTTGCGATTAAACGGACTTTATCGCCATGGCTATCTCGGCGCACCGGCTCTCGCACGTCGCGCGGCAGAGATTGTCATTGACGGCAAAACATTTCCGGAGGTTGAACGGTGATGATCATCGTAAATGGTGAAACGATGGAAACCAAATCGCAAACCGTAGCCGAGCTTTTGGATGAGCTCGGCTATGAGGATATGCCGGTGGCGACCGCACGCAATATGACGGTTGTGCGCAAGCGTGAACGCGCCGAGACCAAACTCAATTACGGCGATCGCATCGAGATCCTCGTGCCGATGCAAGGGGGCTAAGTGTGAAAGACGGCGTAACATTTTATGGCGAGACGGTTTCATCGCGGTTGCTCTTAGGCACAGCGCAATATCCGTCGCCTGCTATTCTATCTGATGCGATTAAAGCCTCGGGCTCTGAAATCGTAACGGTGTCCTTGCGGCGTGAATCAACAGGCGCCAAAGGCGGTCGTGCCTTTTGGGATTTGATCAAAGCGTTGAATGTGCGTGTGCTCCCCAACACGGCCGGATGTCATTCGGCCAAAGAAGCGATCACAACCGCCGAGATGGCGCGCGATGTGTTTGATACCGACTGGATTAAACTCGAAGTCATTGGTCATGCCGATACGTTGCAACCGGATGTGTTTGGTCTTGTTGAAGCTGCACGTGAACTTGTTGCGCAAGGGTTCAAAGTCTTTCCTTATACGACCGATGATCTCGTCGTTGGTGAAAAGCTTCTTGCTGTCGGGTGCGAAGTGTTGATGCCCTGGGGCGCGCCCATCGGTTCGGGCAAAGGCTTGAACAATGTGTTTGCGCTAAAAACGATGCGTGCGCATTTTCCTAATGTACCGCTTGTGGTTGATGCAGGCATTGGTCTTCCGTCCCATGCATCCGCTGCCCTCGAATTGGGTTATGATGCGGTGTTGCTGAATACCGCTGTGGCAAAAGCGGGCGATCCGGTTGCCATGGCGAAGGCCTTCGCTCTTGCCGTCGAGGCGGGCCGTTTATCCTATCATGCGGGGGCGATGGAAGCGCGCGATATGGCCGTGCCTTCAACGCCCGTTCTCGGTTTGGCTTTTTCGGAGTCTTGAAATGTTTGATCCGTTCTATCTCCTCGTTGATTCATCGCGCTGGCTTGAGCGACTTTTGCCGCAAGGCGTAAAAACCGTTCAATTGCGCATGAAGGATAAAAGCCAAGGCGAAATCACCCATGAAATTTTGCGCGCGAAGACTCTCTGCGCGCAACATGGGGCAACACTCATTATCAATGATTTCTGGCAAAGCGCGATTGATGAAGGATGTAGTTATGTACATCTCGGTCAAGAAGATATGGAGATCGCCGATATCGCTGCGTTGAAGCGCGCGGGTATTCGCATCGGTCTTTCAACCCATACGCCGGAAGAACTCGATAAGGCTCTGGCCCTTGATCCGGATTACATCGCGCTTGGTCCCATCTGGCCGACTTTGCTTAAAAAAATGAGCTACGCGCCGCAAGGCATCGAGCGCATCGGCATTTGGAAAAAGGCCATCGGCAATCTACCGCTTGTTGTTATTGGCGGCATCACGCCCGAACGCGCACCGCTCGTCTTGCGCGCAGGCGCGGATAGCGCCTGTGTCATCACGGATATTTTGACCAATGCTGATCCGGAAGCGCGCACGCGAGAGTGGATTGAAGCGACGGCGCCCTTCCGTCACTGAACATCGATAGATGTTTAGTGATTGGTGTCGAGAATTTCGAAATGGACCTCGACAGGCTTGCCATCATTGATAGGTAGAATGTCTTGCGGGCATGCTGACATCGCGACGACCACATCCATTTCAGCGCGCAAGATGACATAATCTCCTGCTTTTGAGCGGGGCACACCCCATTCGATCTCGCCATTCGCTTTCACAGGAATATTCATCCAAAGATTGAGCGGGCTCGGCACTTCCGGCAAAGGCGCATGAATGGCACGCATCGCCGCGCGGAGATTATCGGTGCAGTTATCGTGAAATTCGGTACAGCCTAACAAGCCATAACGATAATCATCACAGGCCGCGATGATTGTGTCATGAATGCCGGGCGAGGTGTCTTCGACAAACATCATGATCGGGCGGCGACGATTGGAATAAAGTGCGTGGCCCTTGGTGGGGAAAATGGTGCCGAGCGTCGGGCGCGTATGTTCCATCGACATGAATTCGGTTGGATCATCCTGGCTGAATGCCCATGTGTCGCAAACTTGATGGCCATGCGTGTTAATGATTTTGATCGACTGGCCTTTTGAAAGACGAACCGCTTTGCCTTTGCGCGCGGGCACCATATGCGTGTGGGAATGGGTGTGGGCCATGACGCGGTCTCCCTAATTCAAACAAAAAATAATCAATTAAGCAGAGGGTTCGAGCTTCATCTTTTCAAGGCGCCGCCGCGAGATTTCAAGCGATGAGAGAAGGATGAAGGACAGGATCACGAGAATGGTGGCAACGGCAAGAATAGTCGGGCTCACTTGTTCGCGCAAACCGGACCACATCTGACGTGGGATTGTACGCTGCTCGGGTTCGGCAAGGAAGAGAACGACAACCACTTCGTCAAAGCTCGTGACGAAGGCGAATAGTCCACCCGAGATCACGCCGGGCATAATGAGTGGCATTTGCACTTTGAAGAAAGCGGTTAGCGGATTGGCGCCAAGATTAGCGGCGGCACGAATAAGCGAGCGATCAAATGAAGTAAGCGTCGCCGTAACGGTGATCACAACAAAGGGTGTGCCCAATAGCGCATGCGCCATGATGAGGCCCGTATAAGTCTGTGCGAGGCCGATCTTGCTGAAGAAGAAAAACATGCCGGTGGCTGTGATCACAATCGGCACAATCATTGGCGAGATAAGCATGCCCATGATCGGGCCGCGAAACGGCATATCGGGGCGCGATAGGCCCACGGCGGCGAGTGTGCCGAGTGTTGTAGCGAGCAATGTCGCGAAGATACCGACGATAACGCTATTTTTGAGCGCGAGCATCCATTGGCTGCGCGCCCAGCTATCGGCAAGCCAAGCGAGGCTGAACGGCGCCTCGGGTGCGGCCATGCCATTGGTAAAAATATCACGATACCATTTGAGCGAATAGGCCGCCGGATCGAGCTTCAGCATACCGCTTGTGAAGCTGAAAAAGCTTTCCGCATTGAAAGAGAGCGGAATAATCACGAGTACCGGCGCGAGAAGGAAGATGAAGATCGCCACACAGATTGCACGGAAAATAAAATACCACGCGATCTCAAGACTTGAGGCATAGACTGGAAGATTGGGACGTAAAAATTTCATTTCACGCAAACTTCATTTTCTCGATACCGACGAGACGGTTGTAAAGCCAGTAAAGCAGAAGCACGCCTGCGAGAAGCAATGTGCCAATTGCTGACGCCAACGGCCAGTTCAGTGTCTTCTGCATATGGAAGGCGATGATGTTAGAAATCAGCTGGCCACTTTGTCCGCCCACAAGCGCGGGCGTGATATAATAGCCAATGGCCAGAATGAAAACGAGCAAGCAACCTGCGCCCAAGCCTGGAATGGTGAGCGGAAAATAAACGCGCCAGAAGGCGGTGAAGGGTGTTGCGCCCAATGATCGTGCCGCGCGCACGAAATTCGGCTTGATACCTGTCATGACCGAATAGAGCGGCAGAATCATGAAGGGCAGAAGGACATGCGTCATCGCCACAAAAGTCGCAAACATATTATACATCATCACGGGACGCTGATCATCGGCGATGAGTCCAAGTGCGACAAGTGTGTCATTGATCACGCCATTTTGTTGCAGTAGCGCGATCCATGCGGTCGTGCGCACGAGCAGCGATGTCCAGAACGGCAGAAGCACAATGATCATCAGCAAATTGGACGTGCGTGCCGGGAGATGCGCAAGAAGAAACCCAATCGGGAAGCCGAGCAGGGCACAAAACAGGGTCACGGCGGCAGCGACATAGAGAGTGCGCCCAAACAAAGCGAGATGGATTTTGTTTTCTTCAGTCTCGGGCCTGATTGATCCAAAGAAACGCGGTGAGACGGATGGCGAGACGATTTTGATGGCGTTCCAGATTTCGGGCTTTGTCCATTCGTCATTGAGCTTGGCAAGAGCACCGCAATATGGCGCGCTCAACTCATTATTAGCAACGGGACGTAGTTTTGAAAGGCTGCCTGAAAATTCACGATTGACCAAAGTGGCAATGCGCGTTGGTAGCGCGGCGTCTTTTACTTTGGCAGCTTTGAATTCGGTGACAAAAGATTCGCAAAGCGATTCAGGAACAGGCATCGTGCCGTTCCATGTTGCAAGTTCTGCCGTTGTCTTTGGCATGTTCGAGGAAACGAGATCGCCATAAAAAGCCTGGGTCACGAGATTGGCGATGGGAATAACAAAACTTAAAAGCACAAAAGCAAGGAGCGGTGCGACAAGCAGAAAAGCGCGGATTTTGCCGCGACGTTCGGCCTTCGCCAAACGGGCTGTCAAAGCGTTTTGATCTATCGCCAATGACATTATTGTTCCGCCTTTATCATTGAAAAAGGACGGCGCGGCCTTTTTCTAGACCGCGCCGATTATTGTTTAATTATTTGCCAATCCAGGCAACGAAGCGCTCATTGAGCTCGTCATAGTGATCAGCCCAGAACTTCACGTCCTGAACGATCGCGTTTTTCATATTGTCAGGATTGGTTGGCATATGGGGTGCCATATCGGTCTTGCCATCTTCGAACTTGCCAACGAATGGAGCCGAAGACTTACGAGCCGGGCCGTAAGGAATATAGGTAGCCTGATCAGCAAGCGGCTTCGTGCTTGTTGAGAAGCCAACGAAGTCAAGAGCGAGATCCTTGTTCTTCGTACCCTTCACGATGGCCCAATTATCGAACACTTGTTGCTGGCCATCCCAGATGATGACGAAAGGCTTATTCTCTTTCACAGCAGGCGTGAAGAGACGGCCATTATAAGCGGTCGTCATTGTCACTTCGCCCGAAGCAAGAAGTTGCGGGGGTTGCGCACCGGCTTCCCACCAGACGACTGAAGACTTGATTGTTTCAAGCTTCTTGAAGGCACGATCAACGCCTTCCTTCGTGGCGAGAACTTTGTACACGTCAGCCGAAGCAACGCCGTCAGCCATCAAAGCGAATTCGAGATTGACTTTGGCTTCTTTCTTGAGACCACGCTTACCAGGGAACTTCTTGAGATCGAAGAAGTCAGCCACTTTGGTTGGCTTATCACCCGTGAATTTGCTTGAGTCATAACCGATGACGTTTGCGTAAGCGATGTTCGCAATCGCGCAATCAGTGATTGCACCCGGTACGAAATCGTCGAGCGGGCCTGCACCATTATCACCCTTCGGCAATTTCGCAGCATCGATCTTTTCAAAGAGGCCGTCATTGCAACCCGAGATCGCTTCTGACGTTTCAACGTCAACGACGTCCCATGTCACATTGCCGCTCTGCACCTGTGCTTTAATTTCAGCAAGACCGCCATTATAGTCGGCCGATACGATCGTATTGCCGGTCTTCTTCATCCATGGCTCTTGATAGGCCTTCACCTGCGAATTCGTGTAGGCGCCGCCCCACGAAATGACAGTGATCTGGCCGGCATGTGCAGCAGCCGTCAAACCGATTGCTGCAGCAGCGCCAAGAAGCACGCTCAGTCCTTTGGTCATTTTCATTTTACTCTCCCCTTTTTTTGGCGATGCGTGGACCATTCCAAAACGCATTCCCACGCGGTGGACACGCCACCGTTACTCCCGACGCGTGCCGCATCAGCGATCCGCATCGAATTCTCTAATCACGCGTCAAGCGCGCGGCCATCTTCAACCGCCCAACCGATGCGCAATGTGTCACCGGAATTAAATTTCCGCTGATTATTCTGGTTCGGCGTTTTCACAACAAATTCATCGCTTCCCAGAACCGAGACGCGAATGCGGATGTGATCGCCGAGATAAATCACTTCTTCGATACGAGCGTCGAATACTATGTCGGCCTGTACCGGATCGATCGATACGCGTTCAGGACGAATTGAAACGGATGTGCTCTGTCCTGCTGTGCATTTAACAGCAAGTGCATCAAAGGTGCCGCCTTTGGCGTCGATACGTGCTTTACCGTTTGTGATTGAAACGACCCGGCCCGCGATGCGATTATTCTCACCAATGAATTGCGCCACAAAACTATTATCTGGCTTTTCATAAAGATCAGCGGGTGCCGCTAATTGCTGGATGATGCCGTCATTGAACACGGCAATCCGGTCCGACATCGTCAGCGCTTCGGATTGATCATGTGTGACATAAACGATGGTGATGCCAAGCCGTTCATGCAGATGTTTGATTTCATATTGCATGTGCTCGCGCAATTGCTTGTCGAGCGCGCCAAGAGGCTCATCCATCAAAAGCAATTTCGGTTCAAAAACGAGCGCACGAGCGAGCGCGATACGTTGTTGCTGACCGCCAGAGAGTTGCGCGGGCTTACGTGCATCAAGACCGCTCATCTGTACCATGTCGAGTGCTTTGCGAACACGCTCAGCAATTTCGGCTTTACCAAGATGCCTCACCTGCAGCGGAAACGCGATGTTCTCGGCAATCGACATATGGGGAAAGAGTGCATAATTCTGGAACACCATCCCAAGGCCGCGTTTATGCGGGGGGATATTGTTGATGCGTTCCCCGTCGAGATAGATCTCACCACTCGTAGCGCTTTCAAATCCTGCAAGCATCATGAGTGTTGTTGTTTTGCCTGAGCCTGATGGCCCCAGCATTGTTAGAAATTCACCGCGGCCAATCGAAAGATTGAGCGATTTTACGACAAGGTTGATGCCGTCATAGGTTTTTTCAACCGCCTCGAAACGGACAAATCCCGCATCGGCGGAATGTGAAGCTGCCATCGGTTCTTCCGTACCTTGTCATTGGTGGCGAGGGCAGAATGTCCTCGCTCTTCTGCTAATCGTAATCGGAACGGCGATCGTCTCTTTGGGGAGAATGCCAAACCTTTCAAGGCTTGGTCATTGGCCGCTTCCGTTCCGATTTCAATTTCAAATATTAAGCTTGGTGCACATTTTTTGTCCACCTTGGGCCGGGCGGCTTCCCCTTAACCTCTAGAGGAAATCGCCCGGAGGGGAGGCGCCTTACTTCCGGACGATCAGGTGCTCTGGACCATAGGGGAAGCCGGTAATGTTCCGGTTGCCGTCTTCGGTTATGACGAGAATATCATGCTCGCGATAGCCGCCAGCTCCCGGACGACCTTCCGGCACCATGATCATCGGCTCCATGGAGACGACCATGCCGGGCTCAAGCACTGTATCGCAATCTTCACGCAATTCGAGACCGCCTTCGCGGCCATAATAATGGCACAACACGCCGAAGGAGTGGCCATAACCGAAGGTGCGATATTGCAAGAGCTGATGCTGACGATAGATATCATTCAATTGCTTGGCGACATCCGAGCATTTCATGCCCGGAACAAGAAGCTTCTTGCCTTCGTCATGGACGTGACAATTTACTTCCCACAGCTTGATATGTTCCTTTGAGGCTTCTTCTGCAAAGAGTGTGCGTTCAAGCGCAACATAATAACCGGCCACCATCGGGAAGCAGTTAAGAGAGAGAATATCACCACGCTCGATCTTGCGGCTTGTCACAGGGTTATGTGCACCATCCGTGTTGAAGCCCGATTGGAACCATGTCCATGTGTCCATGAGTTCTGCATGCGGCCACACTTTCGCGATTTCGCGGATCATCGTGCTTGTCGAATGAATAGCGACTTCGTGTTCAGGCGCACCAACTGCAATTGCTTCCACGCATGCAGCACCGCCTATATCGGCGATACGCGTCATCTTGGTGATGTGCTCGATTTCTTCAGCTGATTTAATCATGCGCAACCGCATAGCGGGTGCTGCGATGTCCACGAGTTCGACGCCAGGAAGGGCCGCTTCAAGATCGCGGCGGAAATCAAGATTCACATGATCGAATTCAATGCCGAGACGCTTCACACCCTTTGTGAGATTTTGAACCGCATGAAGATAGTTGGTTTTTTCCCAATCGGTGTAAGTGACATTGTCACCGAAGGTGCGGCGCGCGGGTTGACCGCCGTCGATCGCAGCCGTGACACTCGTTGCCTTTTGATGATCGATCACGAGACCGTAGCGACGGCCGAAATAGCAATAAAGGAAGTCCGAGAGATAGCAGATATTGTGATAGGACGTGAACAGCGCTGCATCCATTTTATGCTCTGCCATCAAGGTGCGAATCGCATCCTGGCGGCGCTTCATTTCCGGGGCTGAAAAGGTCGGCTGCGGCTTGATGCCATTATTGCGATAATCGACAAGTTTAGGACGGTCGGACATCAAGGGCTCCCCATGTTTAAGGCGGCGGTTATCCCCGCCGGCATCAGATCAACAGGGACCATGAGGGGCTTTTTTCTGTCCGTGAAATTGAAATATGTTATCGTTCCATAAGAGATGCTTCTGGAGGGGTAACCTAGGGGACAGAAGCCCCCCGATTTCGGGTTAGGGGAAGGGTTTATGCGGAATATTCCGACCGATTTGCTGAGAGCGCTCGTGACCGTCATCGATTTGCGGGGATTTACCCGTGCGGGCGAACGGCTTGGCCGCTCGCAACCCGCCATCAGCGTCCAGATCAAGCGCCTCGAGGACCTGCTCGGCGTCGCTTTATTCGATCGCGACGGCGGCGGAGCTCAACCGACGGAAGCGGGGGAATTGGTGGCGGGCTATGCGCGCCGGATTTTGGCGCTGAATGACGAAGTTGTCTTGCGTCTCTCCCGACGTGATACAGGCGGAAAACTCAGGCTCGGCATTCCGAATGATTATGCGGATCATTTTTTGCCGCGCCTCATCAATGAACTCAAAATCGATAACACGTCATTCACATTCGATGTTGTGTGCGATGTATCGCATGAGCTCCTGAAGGGTTTGCGCGCGAATCTGTTTGATGTCGTTGTGGCGATGACGCCTGATGGTCCGGCCGAAGGCGCGTTTATGACATGGCGTGAACCGATTAGCTGGTTCGGTTCGCCTGATCCTGAGTCGTCACTGACCACAGAGGACCCTCTCCGGATTGTTTGTTATCCTGAAGGCTGTCTCTATCGCCGCAATATGCTGAGCGCGTTGCAGAATGTCGGACGCGGGTTCGAGATCGTTTATTCGAGCCCGAGTATTTCTGGTATTTCGGCAGCCGTGAAAACCGGCTTCGGTTTGACGGTGTTGGCTGATCGTCTCGTTCAGCATGAGTTGCGTCGTCTGGGTCCGACCGATGGCTTGCCGAAACTCACTGATGTCGTCGTCGGCGTTTATCTCAGTAAAGCGCTGGGTTCGACGGCGGCGCAAAGCGTTGCCGCTCGACTTTCAACTTTATTTGTTGAAGGTGAGCTCAACGCCAAAGGCGCTGCATAAAAGCCTTGTGCTGCAGACGTTCAAGGACGCGCGCGTAATGCTTGTGCGGTATCTCTGACAAGCAAAGATAAAGTTTTAAACGCGGGCGCAAGCGGATTTGATTTCCGCCAGATCATACCAATTGTGCGTGTGGGTTCAGGCGTATCAAAGGGAATGATCGATACGGACGCCGAACGGGTTTCAACAGAAACAGCCATTTCCGGAATCAAAGTCACTCCAAGGCCTGCGTCAACCATTTGCACAAGTGTTGCAAGCGAGCTGCCATCGAGTGTTTCGCGTGGACGTCTTAAAGTGATGTTGCAAAATTCTAAGGCCTGATCCCGAAAGCAATGACCCTCTTCAAGAAGGAGAAGCCGCATCTCTTGTAGCATTTTTACGCTTGGCACAGGTTTGCCATCATCGCTCTTCGGACGCACGAACACAAAACGTTCCGTGAAAAGCGGCGTCTCTTCGAAGGACGATTCCGAAACCGGTAAAGCAACAATTGCCGTGTCGATGCGGCCTTGCGCGAGATCTTCAATCAGGCGCGGCGTCAAAGTTTCGCGCACATGAATATCGATATCAGGTGTTTGGCGTTTCAAGGCGCCGACAAGAGCAGGAAGAAGATAGGGCGCAATGGTCGGGATGATGCCCATACGCAAGCGCGAGAGAACATTGCCCTTCTCGTTGCGGGCGAAATCTTCGAGATCTTGAACTGAGCGCAGAATATCACGTGCGCGGGCTACAAAATCAGCGCCGAATGATGTGAGCCGCACCTGCCTCGTATCGCGCTCAAACAAGGCCACGCCGAGATGATCTTCAACCTCCTTGATCTGGAGGGAGAGGGCCGGTTGCGAAATCGCGCAGAGATCCGCTGCGCGCCCAAAATGGCCGGTTTGGGCGAGGGCCTGCACATAGCGCAACTGTTTTAAAGTCAGGTTATTCATAAGTTTTAGTTATCATAAATATCAAAAATTCAAAATTAAACAAATCATTGGAACCTGATACAGGTCAAACCATCACGAGTCGCTTGCCGTATATAGGCCAAGGACAAATTCATCCGATCCGTAGTTTGGGGAGATCATAATGAGCGGAACTGAGACAAAAGCGGGCAAATG
>RFXE01000420.1 GCA_009921785.1 Alphaproteobacteria bacterium | reverse complement strand
AGGATGTTCGTTGTATCCACTTGCAAGAATTCTTGCTGCGGATGTTTACGGCCACCCTGCGGCGGAACCGATGCCACAGTGCCTTCCATGATTTTTAACAGCGCTTGCTGCACGCCTTCACCCGACACGTCACGCGTGATCGAAGGATTGTCAGACTTGCGGCTGATCTTGTCGATTTCGTCGATATAGACGATGCCGCGCTGCGCGCGATCAACATTGTAATCGGACGCCTGTAGCAATTTCAAAATGATGTTCTCAACATCTTCACCGACATAACCGGCTTCGGTGAGCGTTGTCGCGTCAGCCATCGTGAAGGGCACATCAAGAATACGCGCGAGTGTTTGCGCGAGAAGAGTCTTGCCCGAACCCGTCGGACCCACAAGCAAGATGTTCGACTTAGCGAGCTCGACATCATTATGCTTCGTCGCGTGGTTCAAACGCTTATAGTGATTATGAACCGCGACCGAGAGAACCTTCTTCGCATGTTCTTGGCCGATGACATAATCATCGAGCACTTTCCGGATTTCTTTCGGAGTCGGAACGCCATCACGTGACTTCACAAGTGAGGACTTCGACTCCTCGCGGATGATGTCCATGCAGAGTTCAACGCATTCATCGCAGATGAAAACGGTCGGCCCTGCAATCAGCTTGCGGACCTCATGCTGGCTTTTGCCGCAAAATGAGCAGTAGAGCGTGCTCTTTGAATCCGTGCTGCCAACCTTACTCATCGACTTTCTCCGCACCTTAACCGACCGGCCCTGCCCGAAACGGGATCATTCCCGCTACAGGGAGACCGGACGATTAGACGTCCCCCTATGCAATCATGCCCGGACGAATCGAGCAATAGCGCAGGAACCTAAACAAAACCCTTAAAACCCGGAGCTAAGGTTAACCGCCCTGCCCGATCTTCACTGCAACCGGCGGGCCAATTGAAAACCCCTTATTCCTTAATGGGTTCCGGGTCGCCGGGCCGCTTATCCATCACTTTATCGATGATACCGAACTCTTTGGCACCGTCAGCGGTCATAAAATTGTCGCGCTCGAGCGCTTTTTCGATTGTTTCGTAGTCTTGGCCCGTATGGCTCACATAGATCTCATTCAGGCGCCGCTTAAGGCCTTCAACCTCTTTGGCGTGGATCATGATGTCTGTGACCTGACCCTGATAGCCACCTGAGGGCTGATGGACCATGATCCGGGCATTCGGAAGGGCAAAACGCATATCTTTCGCGCCCGCAGCCAGCAAAAGCGAGCCCATGGACGCCGCTTGGCCGACGCAAAGCGTCGTTACCGGGGGGCGGATGAACTGCATTGTGTCATAAA
>RFXE01000419.1 GCA_009921785.1 Alphaproteobacteria bacterium | reverse complement strand
GTGAAAGAATGGCCGAGAATTCATCAGCAAAGGCTTCAAGCCGACTTTGTTGTTTGGCCGCGCGCGATTGCAGCCAGTTATAGGCAATAACGGCAGGAATAGCGGCAAAGAGGCCAATCGCTGTTGCAAAAAGCGCTTCGGCGATGCCAGGCGCAACAACCGCAAGCGATGTGTTCTTCGAAGCGGCAATGCCCCGAAACGCCGTCATGATACCCCAAACAGTACCGAACAACCCGATGAAGGGGGAAGCGGCGCCAATCGTCGCCAGCACCAACAATTTCGATTCAAGCCGACCGACTTCACGCTGAATGGTCACATCCAAGACTTTATCGATACGCTGCGTGAGATTCATGAAGGACGCCGCATTGGCTTGTAGTGAGCGTTTCCATTCGCCCATCGCCGCCATAAAGACCGCGGCCATATCATTCGTATTGGTATCTTTCAGCGAATCATAAAGCTCATCGAGCGAACGGCCTGACCAGAACACATCTTCGAATCGGTCCATGGCCGATTGCGTGCGGGCATAGAGTAACGACTTGTCGATAATGATGCCCCAACACCACACAGATGCACCGAGCAATCCCAGCATCACAATTTTGACGACAAAAGCCGCCTGCCAGAACATGCTCCAGAGCGTAATATCGCTCGTTGCCGCCGCGACGCCATTGGCAATGATTTCAGTCGATTCCATTCGTGATGTCCTGTCCTCGCGGCCGATGCGCCGGAGATGTCGGCCATGCCGCGCAAATCCGGCAAAACAAGGGCCGAACGCTTTTGACCCGTTCGGTTTAATTCAATCAAACCTGTTCAGACATCATCAATGTTAACGGAGTGTTACGATAAGACCGAAAGGCCTAGATCACTTCAAGCTTGGCCCGAAGCGCTGCGGGCATACGGGCCGGCTTGCCATCAGCCACGAGCGCAACCAGAACCTCGGCCGTCATCAAGATGGCATCACCCCGGAGAATGCGTTGGTGAAGCGAAAGAGAAGCGCCTTTAATTGAGCCAATCTGCGTTTCGACTGTGATCATGTCATCCATACGAGCAGGCTTTAGCCAATCAATCGCCATATGTCGCACGGCGAAGGCCAAAGCGCCGATACCGCCATCACCATACAAGGCCGCTTGATCAATGCCGCGCACGCGCAACGTCTCTGTGCGTCCGCGCTCGAGAAAGCGAAGATAAGATGCGTGATAAACGACGCCAGAAAAATCAGTGTCCTCATAATAAATGCGGATCACGAGCTGATGAGGCGCGCTTGTCTCCACCGCTTCAGTCCTCTTCCGTGAAAAGACCAAATTGCGGAAGTTCGCGCTTAGG
>RFXE01000418.1 GCA_009921785.1 Alphaproteobacteria bacterium | reverse complement strand
TGTAAAGCTTTCCGCTTTCTCGACCACGAGATTATGCTTTTGCGCCTCGTTACGAATAGCGTCAGCAAGCGGATGTGTGCTTCCTGCTTCAAGTGCCGCCGCTGTTGCAAGGAGTGAAGCGACATTATCACTTTCAAGTGCGGTTAAAACGGGTTTGCCTTCTGTTAGCGTTCCGGTTTTGTCGAACACGAGATGCGTGACAGACGCGGCACGTTCAAGCGCTGCGGCGTCTTTAATGAGAATACCATAACGTGCGGCAATGCCGGTTGCGGCAAGAATGGCTGTGGGCGTTGCAAGTCCCAAAGCGCAAGGGCAGGCGATCACAAGAACCGAAACCGCATTGATCAAAGCAGATTCAATTGTTGCGCCCGTGAATATCCACCCAATCCCGGTTATGAGTGCAATCACCAACACAACAGGAACAAATATCGCGCTTATGCGATCGACAAGCGCTTGGACCGGTGCTTTTGAACTTTGAGCGGACGCAACAAGCCGAATGATGCGCGCGAGGAGTGTTTCGTTGCCAATGGCCGTTGTTTCTACTTCAATCAGCCCATCAAGATTAACCGTGCCGCCGATAATTTGCGCACCTTCGGTTTTTCGAACGGGAAGGCTTTCACCGGTAACCATCGATTCATCTAAACTTGCTGCACCTTTGATAATGCGCCCATCGACAGGAATCGTTTCACCCGCGCGCACAAGAACACGATCACCCACGCGGAGCGTTTCGACATCCACCATCTCTTCGCGATCACTGACGAGGAGTCGGGCAGTAGTCGGACGTAATGCACCGAGTGATTTTATGGCTGACGCGGTTTCTGATGTCGCACGTTCTTCCAGCCATTTGCCCATCAACACAAAGGCGATGACCACGCTTGATGATTCAAAATAGAGATGCGCGACATGGCCGCTATGCGCAGGAAAGAGCCAGAGATAGAGGCTAAGCCCATAAGCGGCGCTTGTGCCGAGCGCGACGAGAAGATCCATTGTCGCGGAGCCACTTTTGATCGCCTTCCAAGCGGAGCGATAGAAACGGAAACCGAGCCCGAGTTGAATGAGCGAGGCGAGACCGAATTGAATGAGCGGTGGGGGCATCCACTCAAAGCCAAGCACCACGCCGCCCATGCCCGCAAAGAAGGGCGTGGAGATGAGAAAGGCGAAGAGCGCCGCATGTTTGGCTTTCGCCGCGCGATGTTCGGCGCGTTCGGCTTCAGCGGTTCGGTTGGCCTCAATGATGAGGCTCGCTCCATAGCCGATATCATCCACCGCTTCGATGAGGCTTTTAGGATCGGCTGCGCCTTCGACACGCGCGCTCTTGGT
>RFXE01000417.1 GCA_009921785.1 Alphaproteobacteria bacterium | reverse complement strand
AGGCATGCGAATGCCTGCGGTCTTAGCAAATCCTGCGGATAGCGTATTCGCCATGTCATTCGCGTGACGCGCATTGTTGAGCCAATGATCTTGCTCAAGGTAAGCGAGCATTTGCGCACCAAACAAACGGCCCTTTGACAGCGTGTGGCCTGAGCGCTTCCGACGAAACTCAAAATCAGCGGCTTTAGCGGGATCAAAAAAGATCACTGCTTCACAAGCAAGCGCACCATTTTTTGTTGCACCGAAAGACACAACATCAATGCCGGACTTCCATGTGAGCTCAGCAGGCGTGCAACCGAGTGAGACAAGCGCATTGGCAAAGCGCGCGCCATCAAGATGCATACCGATCTCATAGCGACGAGCGATTGCCGAGATCGCTTTGATCTCATCCAGCGTATAAAGCGTGCCGCATTCCGTCACCTGTGACAGAGAAATAATTGAGGGCTGGACCGCTTTAACAACACCGCGCGGAAATCTCTTGATCGCGTGCTCGACATCACGCACGGACATTTTACCCGCAACCCCGCCAATGCCGACGAGCTTTGCGCCCGCCGTAAACATTTCCGGCGCCCCGCATTCATCATCCGCAATATGACTTTCCTCATGGCAGAACACCGCCCCCCAGGGCGGGGTGAAAGCCGCAAGTGCAAGCGAATTGGCCGCCGTGCCGGTAGCGACGAGAAACATTTTCACCTCGCGCTCAAAAATTTGTCCGAGCCGCGCTTCAGCCTCACGCGAAAAACGATCCGCCCCATATGAGGCTTCCGGCGCGCTATTGGCGGCCGCAATCGCATCCAAAATCTCACGCGACGCACCCACCACATTGTCGCTTGCCAGATTGATCATTTCAGCCTCCAAAAACTGCGCCTTTAGGACCCTGCGGATAAACGCTTTGGACCTCGCCGTCGCATACGAAAAATAGAGCACCCCACCTCTTGTGCACGGGATAAAAAAATGCAATTGTCCGAGCAATTAGGACAGTGATACTGTCCTTTTTGTCCGCGATATTTCTTTTGTGTTCTTCTAAGGCCGGGTCCGGAATGGTCATGCAGGTAAATAGACTTTCCCGTCTGTCAGTTACCAAGACACTTTCCGGTTTTGGCAAGAAGAAAACGGCCGCCCGCCAAAAGCGGGCCTAGGGCGATCGACGGCATAGTCCCGAGGCGCCCGATAAGGAACGGGTGCAAATCGGGGCGCAACCCTCCTCCTGATACACGCTAAACAGCCCCGAAAAAGTTAAAACGGCCCCTCGAAGGTCCGTTTTTCGGTAATTTTGGCTCAGGAGACGCCGATGGCACGCGTGGAACAAGACCGGACCGACATC
>RFXE01000416.1 GCA_009921785.1 Alphaproteobacteria bacterium | reverse complement strand
TGATGCGAAGGGTCTTTTGATCCAGTCGATCCGTGACAATGATCCTGTGATCTTCTGCGAGCACAAGAATCTCTACGCATCCATGGCTGACGTGCCTGCCGAAGCCTATGCGATCCCGTTTGGGGAAGCGGCGATCCCACGTGAAGGCAAGAGCGCGACCATCGTGGCTTATGGCTTGATGGTTCATAAGGCGCTTGAAGCCGCAGAAACGCTTGCGAAAGAAAAGATCGATGTTGAAGTTATCGATCTGCGCACGCTCTCCCCGATTGATATCGACACGGTTGTTGAGTCGGTTGAGAAGACGGGCCGCCTTGTTGCCGTTGACGAAGCCAATCCACGCTGCTCGATTGCCGCAGACGTGATTGCCTCTGTCACGGAACACGCGTTCAAGGCTTTGAAGGCGGCACCGAAGGCGGTCACCGCACCGCATACACCGGTGCCGTTTACGCCTGTGCTTGAAGATCTCTACATCCCGAGCGCCGCGCAAATTGCTGACGCTGTGCGCAAGCAGATGAAGTGATCATCACGCGAAGAGCATATATCTTTTGCTCCTCAATAAATTAAGGCCGGGGCACGAGCCCCGGCTTCACTCCCCTCAATAAAGACCAATAAGATTTTAAGGAACGCGAACCATGTCAGACAGGATCAAGCAGGTCGTAATGCCCAAATGGGGCCTCTCTATGAAAGAGGGCAAGGTCACCAAATGGCTCGTCAAACTCGGCGATAAAGTGAGCGTCGGTGACGAACTGCTCGAAGTCGAAACCGAAAAGATCGCCAGTGCGGTTGAGGCGGGTGACTCTGGCATTTTGCGTCGCATTTTAGGCGAAGTCGATACGATCTATCCGGTCAAGACATTGCTCGCGATTTTGGCTGAAGCCGATGTGCCTGACAGCGAGATTGACGCGTTCCTCTCGACCTATGTTCCCCCCGTCATCGAGGAAGGCGACGAAGAAGTGAGCGCCTATGCGACGGTCGACTTGCCCGTGGGCGAGATCCGCTATGCGAAATATGGCGAGGGCGCAAAAACTTTGATCTTCATCCACGGCTTTGGTGGTGATCTCGATAATTGGCTCTTCAACACCTCAGGCCTTGCTGATCAGTTTACGATCTATGCGCTTGATCTGCCCGGTCATGGCCGTTCGGTGAAAGCCTTCAAAGACGCGTCGCTCAAGGGCCTTGCCGATGTTGTGTTGTCCTTCATGGATGCGCTTAAGATCGACAGCGCCAATCTGATTGGCCATTCGCTCGGTGGTGCGATCTCCATGAAAACGGCGATTGCTGCACCAAAGCGCGTCTCGAGCGTCACCGTGTTCGGCTCTGCCGGTCTCGGTGC
>RFXE01000415.1 GCA_009921785.1 Alphaproteobacteria bacterium | reverse complement strand
TTCGTCTATTTCAAGCTCGGACGCGGATCAGCGATTGCACTTACGCTGCTTATCGTCACGATCATCTTCGGCAAGCTCTTGGTTCGGGTTTTCGAAAGCCCAGCCAGCAAACGTATTGATCAAGGAAATTGAGCCATGGCTTCGCGCGACGTTGTTGCTTATAAAACACCGCTTTCACGGATCTGGAACATCTTCACGGTCATCTTCTTAGCATTCTATTTGCTTTGGACCTTGCTGCCGTTGATGATCATGTTCTTCTCGTCATTCAAGGACCTCTTGGCAGCGTTCCAATTACCGCCCGTGGGGGCCTTCTCGAAGATCGGACTGTTTTTCGATTTCACGCCAACTACAAAGCATTACTACAATTTGTTCGTTGATTTAGGTTTCTCAACCTATTTCGCCAACAGTATCATCTCTGCGGGTGGTTCTGCCATTATTTCGGTCGTTCTCGGATCGATGTGCGCCTATGCGTTGTCGCGCTATGAATTTCGCGGCAAATCGGACCTCTTCTTCTGGATTATTTCGACCCGCATGGCGCCGGTCGTTGCGGTTCTTGTTCCGCTTTATGCAATTTTCCGCGGTGCGGATCTTATTGGAACGAAGGCCGGTTTGATTCTCGCTTTCACAACCTTCAATCTGCCCTTCGCGATCTGGATCCTTAAAGGCTTTTTCGACAATGTGCCTTATGCGATCGAAGAAGCGTCAATGGTTGATGGCTCGACACGCTTTCAAGCATTCCGTGCGATCCTACCACTCGTAGCACCCGGTATCGGCGCCTTCGTCATTCTCTGCATTCTCTTCGCATGGAATGACTTCCTCTTCTCATCCATTATCGGCTCAGGCGGCGCAAAAACATTACCGCCGGCAACCGTTCAATTGGTGCAGCCGCAGAATATCCAATGGGGAAGTATTATGGCAGCAGGTGTCGTTACCACTTTGCCGATGATGTTCCTCGGTCTTTTGATCCGTCGTTATCTCGTCACGGGCCTCACCATGGGCGCGGTGCGCGAATAGTTAAAGAAATTGCAGGGAAGGATAAAGTCCAATGGCTTCTGTAACCATCACCAATGTCTGGAAATATTACGGCAAGACGGTTGCCGTGAAAGATCTCAATATCACCTGCAATGACGGCGAATTCGTCTCTGTGCTTGGACCGTCGGGTTGTGGCAAATCCTCAACACTGCGCATGCTTGCGGGTCTTGAGCATATTTCGGCCGGCGATATCCATTTCGGCGATACACGCGTAAATGATCTTGAGCCTAAGGATCGTGACATCGCGATGGTGTTTGAGAATTACGCGCTTTATCCTCATAAGACGGTTTACGAGAATATGGCGAACCCGCTTCGTC
>RFXE01000414.1 GCA_009921785.1 Alphaproteobacteria bacterium | reverse complement strand
GCTGATCCGCGGCGCTTCTGGCGCGGTCCCGCAAAATATAAAGCGGAAGACAGTGATACCGCCTATATCGCCGACAAGGTGATTGATTATACGCGGCTTCGTCGCAATGAGGATTGGTTGATCCATGCCGTCTTTTTGCGCCCGCACCCGCCTTTGATTGCGCCTGCGCCTTATGATCAATTGATTGATCGCGATCTTGTGCCAAAGCCTGTGCGGCGCGAGACGCGTGAGCGTGAAGCAGCGCTCCATCCCTATTTGCGGGAATGGCTCAAAGAAATGTCGACGCCTGGCTATTTCGACGCGCCCTTTGATCTCCACACACTCAGTGAACAAGACTATGAAGATATGCGCGCGGTCTATTTCGGTTTGATTGCTGAAGTGGATCATCAAGTCGGTCGTATCATCGACCATCTGAAGGCGACGGGTGAATATGATAATACACTGATTATCTTCACATCTGATCACGGCGAAATGCTGGGCGATCATTGGTCATGGGGTAAGGGCGGATTCTTTGATGCGTCCAATCATGTGCCTTTGATTATCCGAGATCCTCACGCCTCAGCTTCAACGCGCGGACGTCGGGTGAATGCGCTTACGGAATCAGTCGATCTCATGCCGACCATTCTCGAATGGATGGGCTGTGACGTGCCTTCAGAAGCGAATGGCTCATCACTCGCATCGTGGCTTCAGGGAGAAACGCCTGAAACATGGCGGCGCGCAGTGTTCTGGGAATTTGATTTCAGAAATCCGGTGACAAAGCGCTATGAGACGGCGCTCAATTTATCGTCAGATGAATGCACGCTCAATGTGATCCGCGATCATCACTATAAATATGTGCATTTCACAGCATTGCCACCTTTGTTGTTTGATCTCACGCGCGATCCTGATGAATTGCATAATCTTGCTGATGATCCGGCTTATGGTTCGGTTATCGCTGATTATGCGCAGCGGCTTCTAAGCCATCGGATGCTGCATGCGGAGCGCACTTTGACCAATGCGATGTTATCGCCGAAGGGTGTGATTTACCGTAATGAACCGCGCGGGCGCCCCGATGCGCTTTATGCGCCCGTAAAACCTTGATCGATTTTAAAGGGAGAGACGTCTCTCATGCGTTATGAATTGATGCTGCCCCATCAGCTTCGTGAAGCGATGGAGAAAAATTGGCCGGTTATTTTGCCGCTGGGTGTTCTTGAATATCACGGCGAGCATCTTGGTCTCGGCATGGATACGCTTGCCGTTATTCGTATTCTTGATCGACTTGAGAAAGAAGCGCCGATTGTTATCTTGCCTCCTTTCTATTATGGCGCGGCGAGCTATGCGGTAGAGCCGCCAGAGGGCAAAGGCTCGGT
>RFXE01000413.1 GCA_009921785.1 Alphaproteobacteria bacterium | reverse complement strand
TCAACGGACTTCCATCCGGGCCGATGACATATTTCGCGCGGGGGCGGTACACATCCGTCATGTTACGCTCGTACTCGTTGGTCTCGCCAGTTTTCAGATTGACCATAACGGGCACCGGTTTAAGAAATACCTAAAGCGCATCGGGATTTTTTCGTGTGTTTCTCAGGGGTTAAGCAATAGTTACCAATAAGCGGACCTAGACTTGTCCGATGCTGCGGATGCTTGAAAGATCAATTTTTAATTTGCCGATTTTCAATGTTGGCGGAGATTGAGCGAGATCAACGCCATCAACCGTCCCTGAAATCTGCGAGCTCACGGTAAAGGGCGAGCCTCCAACGGTGCTGCCTTCAATGCTTACACTGTAGAGGCCGTCATCCGCAGGCAGGCCATCTGTTTTTATGCCATTCCAGCGATAAGTTTGCTGACCGCCCGAAAGCGCGATCGAAGTTTTATAAACAATCTTGCCATTCGAATCCGTAATCGTGATTTTGCCAGTGCCGGCACGCGGGGCGTCAAATACCCATTCTGCTTTGCCATCTTCGAGAGCGGTTGTTGTGCCGGACGCCGTCACTTTACGGCCGACAAAACTCAAAATGCCAATGGCATTGGAGGCATCGGTTTTTGAAAGCAGCGTCGTTAAAGAATCATTCTGCTTCATTTGCTGCTCGACGGAAGCGAATTGAACGAGCTGCGAGGTAAATTCATTTGTATTGAGTGGATCGAGCGGATTTTGATTTCTCAATTGTGCCGTAAGCAGCGTCAGAAATTGATCAAAATTCTTCGCAATCATTTGTTTGTCGGCGGGCATTTGGTTTGCCGGTGACGAACTCGGAGTGGATGCGGCAACGCTCATGGGCGTGTTCCTTTCAAATATTCATATCAAGAAGGCTCGTGACGCGGCGCAAAGGGGTAGGCGCGGGGCGCCCATCATGACCCGGGTCAGAGAACAAATCTTGCTCACGTAATTTCGAGGGTGATCCGCTGCGATCTTCTGGATTTTGCCGATTGTTTGATTGCCCATCCTGTCGCAATGAAAAATTGAGCGAGTCCGAATTTGTCGAAAGCCCTGTTTGTTCGAGCGCTTGCCGGATCAGCGGCGCATCTTGTTTCAACATGGCTAAAGTACGCGGATCATCTGCCGCAATTCGTGCCTGGATTTCAGATTGATCCGAAACATCAAGCTCGATCTCGATGGTGCCGAGATCGGCAGGAGACAATCTCACTTGGATGGAGCGTTGACCCTCTAAGGCGGCCAAACCAATTTCCATAGGCACGCGCGAATAAGGCACTGGCAAGTGACTCCCGCGCCCCATGACGGATTGAGGTGGCGTAACCATCGCAGCGGTTAA
>RFXE01000412.1 GCA_009921785.1 Alphaproteobacteria bacterium | reverse complement strand
TCAGAATGGCGACATCGACTTTTTCTACCTTGCCGGTGAAGAGATGGTTTTTCCCTTTAATCACTCCCACGTTCGTAGCGCGAACGGCATTGGTGATGGCACAACGTAAACCTGCTTGTGAAAGATGTTCGAGAACAGTTTGAGAAACGAGGGCAGAGGCCTCACGAGCGAGCGACATAGTTGGGGCATCGGTGACGCCTTCGCCTTGAATGTCGGAAATCGTCATATTGTGTTCGCCGGCGAGCGTGACGAGTTGTTGGCCAATCCCGTGAACTAAAATAACTTTAATCGAGAGACTTCTGAGTACAGCGATATCCGTCACGATGTTATTAAAGTTTTCGTGACTCACAATCGAACCGTCGACAGCAATTACGAAAATATGATCCCGGAACATGGGAACATACCGGAGGATGCCACGAAGGTCGGTGGGCTTCATTGCCCTTTCACGCTGACTTGCCATAAGGGAATCGTTATGGACTCTTTCCCGTGAGTGCAATAAAAGATAGATACATGGGTAAGTCGCGTCAGACAAAGAGTAAGGGGGTGCCACCCGATTTGCAGGAGCCGGTGGATTCCTTCTTGGCTTATTTGGCCTTGGAGCGCGGACTAGCTAAACTCACGACAGAGGCTTATGAAGACGACTTGATGCGTTTTTCTAAGCATTGCGCAAGCGTTGGTCGGACTCGTTGGGTCGATGTGAATTTAGCGGATATCGAATCCTGGGTGAAAGTTTTAAACCGCAAGGGCCATGCTTCAGCTTCCTTAGCTCGTCGAATTTCAGCCGTGCGAACTTTTGCGGCACACTTGGTTAGATCGGGCGTGCGTCGCGATGACTTCACCCGACGACTGGTGCGTGAGCACGCCTTGTCCGTCAATGACCTGATTTACCCGGTGTTCGTGCTGGAGGGACAGGGCCGACGCGAAGCTGTGGGCTCGATGCCGGGGGTGGAGCGCCTGAGCCTGGACTTGCTGCTGCCCGTGGCCGAGCGCTGTGTGGCGCTGGGCATTCCCGTGATGGCCTTGTTCCCCGTGATCGATCCTTCTCGCAAAACCGAGGATGGGCGCGAGGCTTTCAACGAAAAGGGCTTGGTCCCCCAGGTGGTGCGTTCACTGAAACAACATTTCCCGGAGCTCGGCGTGATGACCGACGTCGCGCTCGACCCCTTCACCAGCCACGGCCAGGACGGCCTGCTCGACGACAGCGGCTACATCCTCAACGATGAGACGGTCCAGGTGCTGGTGCAACAAGCCATGACACAGGCCGATGCCGGTGTCGACATCGTGGCGCCCAGCGACATGATGGATGGACGCATTGGCGCCATTCGACAAGCCCTGGAATCAGCCGGTCAC
>RFXE01000411.1 GCA_009921785.1 Alphaproteobacteria bacterium | reverse complement strand
CCGTTAAAAAATCAGATCGACTCTTTAACTTCCTTGGCGACGCGGAAGGCGACCTTCTTGCTCGCCTTGATCTTGATCGCTTCGCCGGTTGCAGGGTTACGGCCCATACGTGCCGCACGCTTGCGAACCTGAAGGATGCCGAGACCCGTCAAACGAATACGAGCGCCTTTCTTGAGGCCCTTAACAACTGCGGCAACGAATTCTTCGAAGATTTCGTTAGCCTGCTTCTTTGTGATGCCGTGTGTTTCTGCAATGCCCGTGGCGATGTGACGGATGGTGATTACATCCACCTTAGCCTTCGTTGCTGCTGCCGCTTTCGTCGCCTTGGGGGCGGCTTTCGTAGCGGTTTTCTTTACTGCTTTTGCCATTGTCTTAACCCTGTTCGAATCATCGCTTCGAATGAGCGATGCGCGTTTGTATCGTAAAATCAGGCGTTTCGAAACGTTCCCTCGCATTCATGCGGATGTGAAAAACGGTTTTCCCGTCTGATTTTGCCTTATTTTCAAGGGTTTTTTGCATTTTCGATATCAAGCCCTTGCCATGATCGGGTTAAGACGTCGGCGCGAATCAACAAAAGTACGACTCTGATTCGCCGCGCGTGCGGTGAATAGTGGTTGCTTTTTGCGGTATACGAAGCACCTCTGCTAGAGAGCAATTTTGGTTTTCGGGCACCATTTTGCCTCGTTAAATGATGCACGCAGACCACTCTGCACAGGGGGCTCTTGCATCGCGCAAAGCCCCGCGTAATGGTCCTTTCATGACGCCCTCAATATTCGCTTCCGATTTCAAAGCGCGCCCTTTTTGGTGGGAGGCTTATGAGCCGCAGCCCTTGCCTGAGATTGATCTCCCGCGCGAAACGGAGGTTGTTATCATCGGGGCAGGATATGCGGGGCTCTCTGCTGCGTTAGAGCTGCGCCGTAATGGCATTGAGTGTTGGGTGATTGATGCGGCAGAGCCGGGGTTTGGCGGATCAACCCGCAATGGCGGCATGGTGTCGGGCGGGGTGAATGTTGGCAAAGGCTATATCGCCAAAGCACTACCGGCAGAGCAAGCAGAGCCATTCTTAAATGATGCGGCAGAAGCCTTTGGCCATATCGAAGATCTGATTGCGCGCGAAAAAATTGACTGCGGCTGGACGAGGGCAGGCTATTTTGTTGGCGCATGGAGCCGCGCGCATTTCGCGCCGATGCAGAAAAAGGTTGATCTTCTTAATCGCCATTCAAAAGCCGAAGCCTATCTCGTGCCCGAGGATAAACAGCGCGAAGAAATAGGTTCTGATTTTTATCGTGGCGGGCTTGTTGTGGGGCGCGCGGGACATCTTCATCCGGCTCTCTATTTCAAAGGTCTTCT
>RFXE01000042.1 GCA_009921785.1 Alphaproteobacteria bacterium | reverse complement strand
GGACTCACCTGCGCCCGATTGGGTGAAGAGCTTCGGCGAGTGGCTTGATCGCAAAATCACCGATGGCGATACAGAAGCGCTCGTCCAATACCGGATGCTCGCGCCCAATGGCGCGAAGAACCACCCGACCGAAGAACATCTTCTCCCGCTTTTCGTCGCGATGGGTGCCGCCGGCGCAGGCGCCCACGGCACCCGTGTGCACACCAGCCAGGAATATGGCGTGCTCATGATGGATGCTTATAGTTTTGGGTGAGGCGGAATTGCCGCACTCCGTTGCGGCGCAGGGGCGGCTGATCTAAACGGGTGCGATGAACCCGAATTCTTTCCGTCTCGCGCTTGCCCAGCTCAACCCCACGCTCGGGGATGTTGAGGGCAATCTCGCTTTGGCCCGCGCCGCGCGGGCTGACGCCGCGAAGGCGGGCGCGGATGTCGTTTTGTTCCCCGAACTCTTCCTTGCTGGCTATCCGCCCGAGGATCTGGTGCTCAAACCCGCCTTTCAGGACGCGTGTCGCGCGGCGTGCGAGGCTTTGGCAAGAGAAACGGCGGATGGTGGTCCCGCGCTTTTGATCGGACTGCCCTGGGTCGAAGACGGCAAGCTTTATAATGCCTGCGCGGTGCTTGATCAGGGTCGCATCGAAGCGGTGCGCTTCAAAGTTGATCTGCCGAATTACAGCGTCTTCGATGAAAAGCGCGTCTTTGTGTCGGGCCCGATGCCGGGCCCTGTGAATCTGCGCGGTCTGCGCATCGGCCTTCCGATTTGCGAAGACATTTGGGGCCCGGATGTTGTCGAAACACTTGCCGAAACGGGTGCGGAACTTCTGTTCGTGCCGAATGGCTCGCCTTATTTCCGTGGCAAGTTTGATGTGCGTCTCAACATTGCCGCGGCGCGTGTAACGGAAAGCCGTTTGCCGCTCGTCTATCTCAATCAGATCGGCGGACAAGATGAGCTTGTGTTTGACGGCGCATCCTTTGTGCTTAACGCCGATTCATCGCTCGCCTGTCAGATGGACTCATTCAAGCAAAGCATCGTGATCACCGAGTGGTCACGCGGGCCGCAAGGCTGGTCGTGCGCGTCGGCATCAAAAGCATTGCCGCTTGATGATGACAAGGCCGATTACGCGGCTTGCGTGTTGGGCTTCAAAGACTATGTCGAGAAGAACCGTTTCCCCGGCATTGTGTTGGGTCTATCAGGCGGTATCGATTCAGCCCTTTGCGCCGCGATGGCGGTTGATGCGTTAGGCGCTGATCGTGTTCACGCGGTTATGCTGCCTTATCACTACACCTCGTCGGAGAGTTTGGAAGATGCAGAGGCATGCGCTAAAGCGCTCGGCATCCGCTATGATGTAATTCCGATTGCGTCGGCCGTTGAGGGGTTTGAAGGCGCTTTGACGCCGCTTTTCAAAGGTACCAATCGCGACATCACGGAAGAGAATTTGCAAAGCCGCACGCGCGGCACAATTCTGATGGCGATCTCGAACAAATTCGGCGCGATGGTGATGACGACCGGCAACAAGTCGGAAATGTCGGTCGGCTATGCGACGATCTATGGCGATATGAATGGCGGATTCAATCCGATTAAAGATCTCTACAAAATGGAGGTCTATCGTCTTTCATCTCTACGCAACCAATGGAAGCCTGATGATGCGCGTGGGCCTTCAGGCCTTGTGATCCCTGAGCGGATCATCACCAAAGCGCCGTCCGCGGAACTGCGCGAAAATCAGACGGATCAGGATTCATTGCCGCCTTATGATGTGCTCGATGCAATTCTTGAAGGTCTTGTCGAGAATGAGATGCGCGTCAGTGATCTTGTTGCGCGGGGTTTCGATATTGAGACGGTTCGTAAAATCGAGCGTCTGTTATATGGCGCGGAATATAAACGCCGGCAGTCCGCACCGGGCGTAAAAGTCACGCTCAAAAATTTCGGCCGCGATCGCCGCTATCCGATCGTCAACCGGTTCCGCGATCAGGGACGGGCGGCTCATATACCCGACCCCAAACTCGCGCCGCGTACAACACTCACAAAATCCGAAGTGGTTGATTTCTAATGACAACACCCATTGTTCGTTTCGCGCCATCGCCCACAGGCCGTATTCATATCGGCAATGCGCGCACAGCCTTATTGAATTATCTCTTTGCGCATCGCGCGGGAGGGCAATTCATTTTGCGCTATGATGACACCGATATTGAGCGCTCTACCAAAGAATTTGCCGATGGCATTGCGGTTGATCTTGATTGGATGGGCATCAAGCCTGATCTTGTCATTCGCCAATCAGAGCGTTTTGATCACTATCACGAGGCAGCTGACAAATTGCGCGCGATGGGCAAGCTCTATGCGTGTTATGAAACCGAAGAAGAGCTCGAGCGCAAACGCAAACGTCAGGCGGCAAGGCATTTGCCACCTGTCTATGATCGTGCGGCGTTGAATCTAACGGACGCGGAAAAGCAAGCGCTTGAAGCGGAAGGTCGCAAACCGCATTGGCGGTTCATGCTTGATCATAAAACAGTGGCGTGGACGGATCTCGTGCGTGGTCCGTGCACGGTTGATTGCGCCTCTTTGTCGGATCCGGTTCTTATTCGTGCCGACGGCACCTATCTCTACACGCTGCCCTCAGTTGTTGATGACATCGATACCAAAGTGACTCATGTCATTCGTGGTGAAGATCATGTCACAAATACCGGCGTGCAGATTCAAATTTTCGAAACGCTCCATGGTGCATCCCCACTCTTTGGTCATCACAATTTGTTGACCAATGCGAGCGGTGAAGGACTTTCAAAACGCAAAGGCCATTTCTCGATTTCCTCATTGCGTGAAGACGGAATGGAACCGATGGCGGTGGCGTCACTCGCTGTTCTTGTGGGTTCATCGGAATCGGTGCGCCCCATCGCTAAACTTGATGAGCTTGGTGCTTTGATTGATCTCGCGCGTCTGTCGCGTGCACCGGCAAAATTCGATGAAGCGGAGCTTGAGGGGCTGAACGCGAAAACACTTCATGCGATGAGCTATGAAACCGCAAAGCCGCGTCTCGCTGCGCTCGGTATTGAGCGGGGCGAAGATTTCTGGGTCGCCGTGCGCGGCAATCTTGAACATTTTGGCGATGCGATGACTTGGTCCGCTGTCATTGATGGTCCGATTGCGCATACCGCAGAGCGCGATCAAGCTTTTCTCACAGCGGCGCTTGCGGTTTTGCCTTCATCGCCTTGGGACACCGAGACATGGGGCGCGTGGACTGCCAAAGTGAAAGACGCAACAGGCCGCAAAGGCAAAGAGCTTTTCATGCCGCTGCGTTTGGCGCTGACAGGGCTTGAGCATGGACCCGAATTAAAACTGATGTTGCCTTTGATTGGCGAGGCTGAAACGCGTCGGCGTTTGAGCGCGTGATTACTCGGTAATCGCGGCGGCACCCGGGGCACGCAATATTCTGATCTTCCGCTTCGTGCCGTCGGCGCTAACGATCTCGCGTATTTCGCCTTCGCCTAAAGGAACGATATCCGTTCCTGCCGGAATGGCGCTTTGCAATACGGCCATGTTTTGAGGCGGAACAGGCGCAGTAACCGGTTCACCCTTTTTAGGCTTTGTTTTGGGTGGTGCTTTCAAGTCACGCGGGCGAGATAATTCTTGTGCCTTTAATTCTGATATCTGCGCATCAGGTGAGCCATTCGCATTCAATATACGTTCAGCGTCTGCCAAGGTTTCGGCCCATGTCTTACCGGGCACACGGCATGAGCAGCTTGAATCAAGCGATGTGCGATAATGATACGCAGTTGGAAGGGCGGTATAGGGTAATCCGCCTTCGGCAGAGACCGCACCATCCACTTCTCGATCATTCGGTTGCAGATAAAGATTTACAACCGCGCCAGGACATGACGCTTTACACAAGTCTATATCGGTGGCGATGCGGCCATTGGTGCCGAATTGGCTGATCGGAAAAAAATAGCCATCGCATGAACGCACGCAAATTGTACGGAAACCATTTTGAAGGCCGAGTTCAGGATGCGCTAAGGGGTCATCCGGCATTTCGGATGATTGTAATCCGCCTTGCGTGCCGCCAACTAAGGACCCGACACCGGCTTTAGCTTGGCCATTCGCAGCGCCTGGCGTGCATGTTGTTTCAATCGCCGTTTTCAGGCCGAGCTTTTGTTGTTGCAACTCGTCTGATCCGCCACGCGCGGCTTCCGTTTTTAGCGCTTCAATATCTTGCTCGAGCTGACCGATTTGCGCTTCAAGCGCGGCACATTTGGCTGGCGCAGGCGCCGAGATCAAGGGAAGTCTTAAATCCGCGCATCCAATCGATTTTGCATAGGCGGCCGTCTTGTCGTGCTCACGCTGCGCCTTTTTAATTTGCGCCGCGAAAGACACATCACTCGCGCTGGCGATTGATTGCTCAACCATTGCGAGTTCGGCCCTCAAATTATCGCAATAGGCATTAGGCTGTTGCTGTGCCAAAGCCGGGAGGGCAATGACGCTCGCGAGACAAACCAAAATAACCGGGTGAAGAGGGCGCAAAAGAAGCATAACCGGGATCAATGAGGGGCTGATGCCGTGAGAGGCCCGAGGATCGCGTCAATTTCAAGGCCGGGCCGACAACCGACCCCCTCATTCCACCCTTGCTCACCCGCGTCAAGCGGCCGAGGCTTAGTCCTGACAGGTGATGAGATAGGCCGGTGCCGCAGCAGGGCGGGCAGCTTCCTCTGAGAGGGAGCCGGTGATGTCTTCAGGCGCCGCCGCTTCGAAGCGGACGGAATGGTTCAAACCCTTCACCTGACACCAGGAATCGGCAACCAGTTTGGCGCAGGCTTTGCCCTCGGCAAGACAATCATCCATGCCATAGCCATCATCAGCGGGGACGGCGAACGTCTTCTCACTTGCTTGAGATAGGGATGGAGCGAGACAGGCCGCAAGCACGGCAGCGAACACAACGAAACGCATCAGAGATAAGGTCCGGATCTAGAATTTTCCGCAAAATCTCCTCTATTCATTGAAAAATGGTTAAAATTGGCGGCAAAAAATGAGATTTCGCCATCAAAGCGTTAGAGGCGCGGCTTGACGCGCACGTTCGTGATAGGCAGAATAAGATCCATGAAAATGACCTCGCCAATCTGCATTTGCGGAATTATTACCAGCTAATCGCTTAGCTGGCCGGGGCCGTTTTACTCTTCTGATTGAGAAGCAAAGATGACCGGGGCCAGCAAGGCAGGAGCCCTCATGTCGCTGACGCTTTACAATACGCTCACCCGCAAGAAAGAAGCCTTCGCGCCGATCGATCCCGCGCGTGTGCGCCTCTATGTCTGCGGCCCAACGGTTTATGACTTTGCCCATATCGGCAATGCCCGACCAGTAATCGTGTTCGATGTGCTCTCTCGGTTGTTGCGTCATGTCTATGGCGAAAAACATGTCACCTATGTGCGCAACATCACCGACGTTGATGACAAGATCAATGATCGCGCCGCGCGTGATTATCCAACTCTGCCGTTGAATGATGCCATTCGGAATGTGACGGAAAAAACGGCTGCGCAATTTCATGCCGATGTCGCAGCGCTTGGGTGCTTGCCGCCCGATGTCGAGCCGCGCGCGACTGACAATATTCAGGAGATGATCGGTATCATCAATCGCCTACTCGCCAATGGTCACGCCTATATCGCTAAAGGGGAGCAGGGCCGCGAAGTCTTGTTCGAAGTCGGTCGCATGCAGGCCTATGGCGTGCTCTCAAACCGCAAACTTGATGAACAAATTGAAGGCGCGCGTGTGGCTGTAGAAGCGCACAAAAAACATCCTGCCGATTTCGTGTTGTGGAAAGAATCCTCATCAACCGAACCCGGATGGACGGGGCATTTCGTGGAGCGCGGCGAATCTATTTCGATTTATGGCCGCCCTGGGTGGCATATCGAATGTTCAGCAATGAGCCATCGCTATCTCGGCGAGACCTTTGATATTCATGGCGGTGGGATCGATCTTGTTTTCCCGCATCATGAGAATGAAATCGCACAAAGCTGCTGCGCCTTTGACACGCCGCGCATGGCTAATGTCTGGATGCATAATGGCTTCTTGCAGGTTGAAGGCCAGAAAATGTCGAAGAGTCTCGGCAATTTTGTGACGATCAATGAATTGCTGGCGACCGATAAATTTGGTGGGCGTTCATGGCCGGGCGAAGTGTTGCGCCTCGCGATGCTCAAGACACATTATCGCCAACCGATTGATTTTACCGTCAAGGCTTTGGAAGAGGCGGAGAAGACGCTCGCAACATGGGCCGAGCTCGCGGGTCGTCATAAAGTATCACTGATATCTGGCCCGATTGAGCCAGCATTGCTTGATGCGCTGCAGGATGATTTGAATACGGCTTCGGCTTTCGCCGTTCTGGCTGAATTGGCGCGAAAAGCGCGGGTGAATGCTCAAGATGCGCAGCATCTTGTTTATTGTGCTGCGTTTCTCGGGTTCAATGTCAAATCATGGTTTTCAAAAGCAGATAGTGCTGATGCGATGGGCGATCGCGATCCGGCATTGAAGGCGCAAGTTGAAACACTGATCACCGCCCGCCTCGATGCGCGACGTAACAAAAATTTCGCGGAGTCTGATCGCATCCGTGATGAGTTGCTCGCGATGGGCATTCAATTGAAGGATGGCAAAGATCCTGTCACAGGCGAACCCACGACCGCCTGGGAGGTAAAGCGATGAGCGCTTTACTTTTGCCCGTCATTGCGAGCGAATGCGAAGCAATCCAGTTGATGGTCCAGAATAAATCTGGATTCTCTCATTGCTTTGCTTATAGCAACCACAATCAAGAACGCTCTTCACAGGAGCGCGTATCATGACAATTGCATCGCCCGCGCTTCGTCCTTATCTACCAAAAGATGTGCCCTTTCTCTTACGCATGACACGCGGGAGCATCACACAATTGGCGCAGGATGAATATTCGCCCGGGCAAATTGAAGCCTGGGTCGAGAGCTTTTCTGATGAAACCGCTTTTGCGGCGCGTCTCGCTGCGGGCCTTACCCTGGTTGCAACGATTGACGGCTTTCCGGCGGGTTATGCAATGCTTAAAGGCAAGGATGAAATCGACCTTCTTTATGTCGCGCCGGGACTGGTCAGGCGCGGTGTAGCATCCGCGCTTATCGAAGCGCTTGAAAAACTCGCCGCTGCGCGCGGGGCAACACAGTTGAGCGCAAAAGCCAGCGATGTCGCGCGACCCTTCTTTTCAGCGCGTGGCTATGAGCCGCAAAGCCGTAACACCGTGCCGCTTGGTGACGAATGGCTTGGTCATACGGTGATGATGAAATCCTTTGGCACGCAGCCCTCTTCTCTTCATTGAAAGTTGAGCCCTATGTCTCTTGATCGTGTTTATCTCTTCGACACAACATTGCGTGATGGTGCGCAGACGACGGGCGTCGATTTTTCACTGGCTGATAAAATTCAGATCACTACAATGCTTGACGCTCTTGGTGTTGATTATGTTGAGGGCGGTTATCCCGGCGCCAATCCGATGGACACGGAATTCTTTTCCGAGAAGCGCACGAAAAAAGCGCGCTTCACCGCCTTTGGTATGACGAAAAAAATTGGTCGCTCCGCGTCGAATGATCCGGGTATTGCAGCACTCTTGGACTCAAAGAGCGATGCAATTTGTTATGTCGGCAAGGCATGGGATTATCAGGTCCGTGTCGCGCTTGAGGCGTCGCTTGAAGACAATCTCGACAGTATCCGCGACAGTGTCGGAGCGGCTGTTAAATCCGGTCGAGAAACCATGCTCGATTGTGAGCATTTTTTTGATGGCTATAAAGCTAATCCCGATTATGCCTTGAGCGTCGCAAAAGCGGCTTATGAAGCGGGCGCACGCTGGGTTGTGTTGTGCGATACCAATGGCGGCACGCTCCCCCATGAGGTCGAACGTATTGTAAACGATGTGATCAAACATATTCCGGGGGATCACCTCGGCATTCATGCGCATGATGATACGGGACAGGCGGTTGCCAATTCGCTCGCAGCCATACGCGCGGGCGTGCGCCAAATTCAAGGTACATTGAATGGTTTGGGGGAGCGTTGCGGCAATGCCAATCTTGCGACCATCATTCCAACCTTGAAATTGAAATCAGAATTCTCACATCATTTCACAACGGGCATCAGTGACGAGGCGCTTTCAAAACTTACGCAAGTGTCGCGCGGTCTTGATGAAATTCTCAATCGGTCGCCTAATCGTCACGCGCCCTATGTCGGTGCGTCGGCCTTTGCGACCAAGGCAGGCATTCACGCCTCGGCCGTGTTGAAAGATCCGCAAACTTACGAACATGTTGCGCCCGAAAGCGTGGGCAATCGTCGTAAAGTCTTGGTGTCTGATCAAGCGGGGCGCTCAAATATTTTGGCCGAGCTTGAACGTCTCGGCATTGCAGTCAAGAAAGATGATCCGCGTGTCACGCGTTTGCTTGATGAAGTGAAAGAGCGTGAAGGTTTAGGCTATTCCTATGAAGGGGCTGACGCGAGCTTCTTTTTGCTCGCCCGCCGCATCATTGGTGAAGTTCCGGAGTTTTTCCGCGTCGAACGATTTAGCGTGAATGTTGAGCGGCGGTTCATCGAGGGCAGCGAGACGGAAACCGTGGCGGAAGCCTTTGTGAAAGTGAATGTTGACGGCGATACGTTGATTTCTGCGGCTGAAGGGAATGGTCCGGTCAACGCGCTCGATCTCGCTTTGCGCAAGGACCTCGGAAAATATCAACGTCACATCGAAACGCTGGCAATCGTCGATTATAAGGTCCGTGTGTTTCAGGGCGGGTCTGATGCTGTGACGCGCGTTTTGATTGAGACAGCCGACAAAACCGGCGAGCGTTGGACGACCGTTGGTGTGAGTGGCAATATCATCGACGCGTCATTCCAAGCGCTGATCGATTCCATCAATTATAAATTGCTTAAAAGCGGTGCTACCGCCTGATCACTTACAGTTTTGTAAGCATCTCTCCGTCCGATCCGCTTAACGGTCGATGATGAAGTTTTTGTTTGATCATGGGCACAATATCTTCGGCGCGTTCAGCGACGATATAACTGACCTCGAGTCCCGGCCGAATAAATTCGAAATTCCGCATGTGAGCCATCAGCGTGATAAGCGGGCGCCAGAAACCTTTGATATCCGCAATCACAATTGGCTTCGTATGACGACCGAGTTGCGCCCATGTGAGTTGCTCAACTAGTTCTTCCAGCGTGCCAACGCCACCGGGAAGAGCCACAAACGCGTCCGATTTTTCAAACATTAACCTTTTGCGTGTGTGCATGTCATCGACGACGATGTTTTCATCGGCTTCTTCAAACATGATTTCACGCGATTTTAGAAATTGCGGAATGATTCCTGTCACGGTGCCGCCGTGATCTTTAACGGATTTCGCGACGGCGCCCATCAAGCCGACATTGCCACCCCCATAAACAAGGCGCGCACCGGCTTCTGCCATGCTCTTGCCCAGTTCATTTGCGGCAATCTTGAAAGTGGGATCGATTCCAAAACCGGAACCGCAATATACACAGATTGAGAGTGGATTTTGCATGAGGGATTTTTCGCATTGGCGCATGGTAAAGGTCAAGGCGAACAACATGCGCGTCACTGGTAGCATCGCGGTTCGAATTGTGTTTGACTGTCTTTATAAAAATTTTCGGGGGGCGTCGTCATGAGCAATCGCGTTTGGATCGGCATCGGTCTGTTGCTTGTTCTGGTAGCGGTTGCTGTATTTCAACTTGTCCCCGGTTTGGGCCCAACAACCGGCGATAATTCCAAAACCCCCGTTTCTGCCGCACCGAAAGTCGAGCCGCCGAAAGCTGAAGTTCCGGAAGTGGAAGCGCCCAAAGCGCCTGAACCTGCTCAGCCGACCATCGCTCCGCCGAGCTTTGATGTGGTGCGTGTCGAACCGAATGGCGATCTCGTTGTTGGCGGTCGTGGCCAAGCAGGGTCCCAAGTGGCGCTTTTGGCTGATGGAAAGCCGATCGAGACAACAAAGGTCGGTGAAAACGGCCAATTTGCGATGGTACCGCCGTCGCTATCCTCGGGACCTCATTCCCTCACGCTGATGATGACACTCCCGGACGGTAAAACGGTTCCCTCCGCTCAAAGTGTGGCAGTGGATGTCCCGCAGGCCAAAAAAGGTGCGGTGCTTGTCGCCAAAACCGAGCCGGGTAAAGCGACCGAATTGCTCGCGCCGCTTAGTTCTGATTCGTCTGGCGATTTGGCCGTTAACAAGCCGATGGCCGACGGTCCGCGTGCGATTGTCGGGATTACGGTGGTTGAGGCGGATGAAACCGGCGCCCTTTATGTCGCCGGGAAAGCGGCAGGCGGTGCATCGGTCCGGCTTTATTTGAACGATACTCTTGTCGGCACAGCCGATACGTCGACCAATTCGTCCTGGTCCTTCCGGATCGAAAAGGGCGTTGTCCCCGGTCATTACAAAGTCCGCGTGGATGATGCCGATCCTAAATCGGGAAAAGTCTTTTCGCGCGCTGAAGTCGGCTTCGATATGCCGGAATTGTCAACGCCGGGCAGTTCTCAAGCCGCTCCGCAATCAGGCGGGACAACAACGGCGGCTCAGACAACCGCCGCGCCGGCAAAACAAGCTGCGGTCACCATCCCCTCGATTGAAACGGCGACCGTTGTGCGGGGCGATAGTCTCTGGCGGATTAGCAGTAAGACCTATGGGTCTGGCTTCCGTTACACGGAAATCCATCAAGCCAATCGCGAACAGATCCGCGATCCTGATTTGATCTATCCGGGTCAAATCTTCGTCTTACCGAAACTGCCCGAATAGGGGGTTTTGGGACGCTTGCATTTCTGCAGACCTCAATCGCAATTGAGTAGGGCGAAACTTTTGCGCTTCGCTTCCAATTGAGTGATAAGGATGCGCCATCGGCCCCTCGGGGCCGATCATTTTTCGTGACGTCTTGATTTTGTTTGGAGTTCTTATGGCTCGTTCCATGTCCCGCGGTCGCCCCTCCTCGCAAGCCGTAACCTT
>RFXE01000410.1 GCA_009921785.1 Alphaproteobacteria bacterium | reverse complement strand
GATCATGCAACCGCTTGAGGCCTATGGCCTTAAAGTAATGTCCATTGGTTTTCTCGTTGAAGAAGAAACGCCGATGATTTGGCGCGGGCCGATGGTGATGTCTGCTCTTCAGCAAATGATGCGCGAAGTGAATTGGGGCGCACTTGATGTATTGATCGTTGATATGCCGCCCGGCACGGGTGATGCGCAATTGACCATGGCACAATCCGTTTCGCTCGCGGGAGCCGTGATTGTTTCAACGCCACAAGATTTAGCTTTGATTGATGCACGGCGTGGCATTGCGATGTTCAAACGTGTTGAAGTGCCGATCTTGGGCCTTGTCGAAAATATGAGTTACTTCTTGTGCCCCGAATGCGGCACACGGTCGGATATTTTCGGCCATGGCGGCGCGCGGCATGAAGCGGAGCGGTTGGATGTTCCGTTCTTGGGCGAAGTGCCGTTGCATATGGATATTCGCGCGCTCTCAGACGCTGGCACGCCGATTGTTGCAAAAGCACCCGATGGTCCGCATGCGGCGCTGTTTATCAAAATGGCTGAGACATTGCGCGCGCGTCTTGAAGGCGGCACGGTGCGTCAGGGTCCCAAGATTGTCATCGAGTGAACGAGTTTGTGATGTCGTCTGATACCACGCCTTCTTCTGCTGATATCGTTATTGTCGGCGGTGCCGTAATGGGCTCATCGGTCGCGTATCACCTTGCCAGCGATCCTTCATTTAAAGGTCGCGTGATCGTCATTGAAAAAGATTCGACCTATCAATTCTCTGCGTCGGCCTTGTCAGCCGCATCTATTCGTCAGCAATTTTCAAGCGCGGTGAATATCGAGATTTCGCTCTACGGTATTTCTTTCTTGCGGAATATCGGCGCGCATTTGTCGATTGAAGGCGAGCCTCTTTCAATTGATTTGCATGAAGGCGGTTATCTCTATCTTGAAACCACGGCCGGCGCGCCGGTGCTCACCGAAACGCATAGACTACAAACACAGCTCGGCGCCGATATTGTTCTGTTTGATCAGTCGCAAGTGAAGACACAATTTCCGTGGCTCGAAGTGAGCGATGTCGTTGCCGCCTCATGGGGCCGAACGGGGGAAGGTTGGTTTGATGGCTGGGGTTTGATGCAAGCCTTTCGCAAAAAGGCACGGCATCTCGGTGTGACTTACATTGATGGTGAAGTCACAGGCGTTGAGCGTGAGGGCGGACATATTCATGCAGTTCTGTTGAAAGACGGAACGCGTATTGTGTGCGGTGCGCTCGTGAATACATCCGGCGCATCGGGCGGTCGCGCGCTGGCAGGTATGGCCGGTGTTGATCTTCCGGTTTACGGAAAAAAGCGGTGCGTATTTTCGTTTCAATGC
>RFXE01000409.1 GCA_009921785.1 Alphaproteobacteria bacterium | reverse complement strand
TCGCGTGTCAGAGCGCGTCATTGTCGCGCTCGCCGGTCCGGATGCGGACCGCTTGTTCGATGGGAACGACGAAGATTTTGCCGTCACCAATCTGGCCGGTTTTGGCGGCTCCGGTGATGGCGTCGATTACTTTGCCGACGAGCTCGCTTGCTACGGCGACCTCAATTTTGAGTTTCGGGAGAAAGCTCACGGCATATTCGGCACCGCGATAGATTTCCGTATGTCCCTTCTGCCGTCCATAGCCTTTGACTTCAGTAACCGTCAGTCCATGGACACCGAGTGAGGTCAACGCGTCGCGTACCTCCTCGAGCTTGAAGGGCTTAATGATGGCCATCACTATTTTCATGGCGTCTTGATCCCTCGATTTGCCGTCACTGACCGACCGGTCGTGACTTGAGCCTGATTTCCCTAAAACAAGGCTCGTGCCAGAGGGGTTTTTAACGAAAAAACGCCCAAATCGGGCGGATTCGATGCTGATGAGAGCATAGAACGAGGGCAGTTGCTTAAAATTTAGGCAGCTTACTTCGTGGCGAGATCGGGCCGGAAGCGGATCAAACCCTCTTGGGCAACCGACGCAATTAGGGTCGGTGAAGGGGCTATCCTGTGCATAGAGCAGCCATTCATCGGCTCTGAAGGGCCGATGAAACCAAAGCGCATGATCGAGACTCGCCGCCTGGATCTCTCGCTCAAAAACAGTGCGTCCATGTGCGACCAGCGTTGAATCGAGAAGGGTCATGTCCGAGGCATAGGCCAAGACACATTGATGGACGGCAGGATCGTCAGGCAAAGTTCCTGTTGTTCTGATCCAGACGTGATAGCGGGGCGGAAGACTTTCGCGCGACATATAGCGCTGAAATTCGACGGGCCTTAGTTCGATTGGCCTTTCGCGTTCGAAATATTTCCGCACCGGATCCGGCATCAGCGGCATGACCCTTTCGCGGATTTCCTGTTCGGAGGGCAACGAGTCGGGGTCCGGTACATCAGGCATGGTTGCCTCATGGCTAAAGCCGGGTTCTTCAATGTGGAACGAGGCCGACAATGTAAAAATGGGCTGTCCATGTTGAATGGCTTTGACCCGCCGTGTCGTAAAGCTTCGACCATCGCGAATACGCTCGACATCATAAATGATGGGCGTTTTCGGATCGCCGGGTAAGAGAAAATACCCATGGAGTGAATGGGGTGAGCGGCCTTCAACGGTTCGACAAGCAGCGACGAGCGCCTGTCCGATAACCTGTCCGCCGAACACTCGCTGCCAGCCTGCTTCCGGATTATGTCCGCGAAACAAATTATCCTCGAGGCGTTCAAGATCGAGAATGGAGAGGAGGTCGGATACAGCGCTCATTATGAAACC
>RFXE01000408.1 GCA_009921785.1 Alphaproteobacteria bacterium | reverse complement strand
AAGTTACAAATGGCAAAATTTAACCCTTGATCGCGATGAGGTGTCCAGGGGTTCGATCCCGCCCAGTTCCATCAGAAAGACGCCATCTTTACCGTAGCCTCCCTCCGCTACCATTGATGCAGCGGCGTCCTGCCAAAAAGTTCGCTAACGCATCTCTCAGCAGATTCCAGAGCGCCTTCGAGATAACCCCCGAACCGCGTAGCGGTTTCCGTCGAGCCGAGAATAAGGCGGCCATCACAGAGTGATGAAAGCGCTTTAGGCAAGCCATAGGCCGGATGATACATGAGCGGTGTTCTATCAAGACCGGACGCCGTGAAGCCATCCTGCGCCCAATCCTTCAAAACGAGATCTATCGGTTCTCCCGCTTGCGGGCCGAACAGGCGAGCGAGTTGCTGCACGCAGGCATTCTTAAGCTTATTCGCATCAATACGCGCCTCTGCCGGCACGCCTACAAACCCGAATAACCCATAGGGGCCACTTTCATGTGGCGAAGCGTCATGGATTTCCATCAGTGGACCACGTCGGCTCATGGCGTCTCCAGAAAATCCACCTTCACGCCAGAATGGCCGTTCGTATATGGCAACAACTTTCGCATGGCTTGCCATCCATGTTGGGATCGCTTCCATCAGCTCTCGTTTCGCGCGCGGCAAGATTTCGCCGAGATCTATATCTGTAGCGGCCAACCGAGGCGGCAGTGCGAGAACAACATTTTGGCTACGGATGATTTTTTGTGACTCACCGCCGTTATGAACAACGTGTGTAAGCATCGATTCATCGTCATGTTTGATAGCACTTACGCGATTGTCGAGCGATATCAAATGATCGGGAATGTGACGGGCGAGTGCGTCAACCAAAACCGAAAGTCCACCACGCAAACGAAGAGAACCCTGCATCGAGGCATAACCCGCACCATGCTGAATCTGCCCTTGTTCGTTTTCATAAATGAGCAGTCCTTGGGAATATTGCTCGAATGCGGCAAGACCTAGTTCGCCAATTAAGGACTCGATCCTGTTTTGCCCCGGCCAAAACCAAGACGGCCCGAGATCGAAATTAGCTTTATCGTTACCGCGGCCAGCGGATTGCGTGAGAATTCGCCCGCCAATCTTTTGGCGGGCCTCAACGAGTTGGAAGGACCGATTCTGCCGCTGCAGCTGTCGAGCTATTTCAAGACCTGACAGGCCCCCACCAACAATCAGCGTTTCGATATCAATCACCACAGTCTCAAAACGTCCATTAAAGTTGCTTCATTCTTCTTATTACTTTTCCCTGAAGATTTACTGTATTTTTTCAAAGGTTCGATATCGACCTTCGCAGAGTTCTGTTCAGCGAGCGTTCACGGCCAGGTGTTTAGGGGAGTAAAAATGCGCATTTTTA
>RFXE01000407.1 GCA_009921785.1 Alphaproteobacteria bacterium | reverse complement strand
GGGGCTGCCGATTATCTGGCCAAGCCAGCAGACGCTGAGGAAATCGACCGCGCGCTGCGTGCCGATGGTCCTTTGACCATGCCGCCGCCGGAAAATCCGATGTCACCGGATCGTGTGCGTTGGGAACATATCCAGCGCGTCTATGAGCAATGCAACCGCAATGTCTCGGAAACGGCACGCCGCCTCTCGATGCATCGCCGTACGCTGCAACGTATCCTCGCGAAACGCGCGCCGCGCTGATCAGCGCGCCGCTTAAGCGGTTAGACCTGCGGGCTCAGGCAGTCCGAGACTGCGGCAACAGGCCGTCACTGTATTCGCCAAAAGACAGGCAATCGTCATCGGGCCAACGCCGCCCGGAACAGGGGTGATAGCGCCTGCAACCTTTGCCGCGCTTTCAAAATGCACATCGCCAACCAGTTTGGCTTTGCCATCGCGCTCAATGCGGTTGATACCGACATCGATCACCGTCGCACCCGGCTTCACCCACTCACCGGGAATCATTTCAGGCCGCCCCACAGCGGCCACAAGAATATCCGCGCGACGGCAAACGCTTTGAAGATCCTTCGTGCGGCTATGTGCGATCGTCACCGTGCAACTGTCATTCAACAGCAATTGCGCCATGGGTTTACCGACAATATTCGATCGGCCCACAATCACAGCATCAAGCCCGGCAAGCGAGCCATGATGATCACGCAACATCATAAGACAGCCGAGTGGGGTGCAGGGCACCATGCTCTTCTGCCCGGTGCCCAAGAGACCCACATTCGAGATATGAAACCCATCAACATCTTTTGCCGGATCAATCGTGTTGATCACGAGATCAGAATTGAGATGTTTCGGCAGCGGCAATTGCACAAGAATGCCGTGGACCTTCGGATCATTGTTCAACCGGTTGATCAAAGCGAGGAGATCGGCCTCGGATGTCGAGGCGTCGAGCTTGTGCTCAAAAGACGCCATGCCGACTTCGACCGTCTGTTGGCCCTTATTGCGGACATAGACTTGGCTGGCCGGATCTTCCCCCACCAACACGACCGCAAGACCAGGCGTAACGCCTTTGGCTTTCAGCGCGGTCACATGCTCCGCAACCGAAGCCCGAACTTTGGCCGCAAAGGCTTTTCCATCAATAATCTGTGCCGCCATGATCGCGGTCTCCTCTTTAGTGTCCCATCTTTTTCTTCTCTCTCGCAAAGAGGCCGGAATTTTTCTAGCCGGTTAGCGACCCTTGCGGCGGTTTTTGCGCCGCTCCAGGACGCCGAAACTCCCGAGATTGCCGAAACCGGGCGGATCAGCTAGGAGAAAGAGCGGTCACAGGCACCCGTAGCTCAGCTGGATAGAGTGCTGCCCTCCGAAGGCAGAGGTCACACGTTCGAATCGTGTCG
>RFXE01000406.1 GCA_009921785.1 Alphaproteobacteria bacterium | reverse complement strand
GATCAACGCGTCGCGATCATCAAAACCAATCGGCCATCCCGATTCATTGAAATGGCGGACCATGCGTTCTTTACCGCCGCCGGTGGTGAGCAATTCACCATAGCGCTCGACCGACCAGGTTATAGCAAGACCCGCATCCTCAAATGCCGCATTGAACGCAACACGATGGCCATCCCGCTCCGTGTCAACGAGAACACCATCGCAATCAAAAATAAGTGCGTCCATAATCAATGTCTCTGTGTCAATACCGAACGGGCATCAGCAGCTTTGCCGGCTGACCCAAAAATCTTGATGACCGATTTGACATCCTCTTTCATCGCCTCATTTTGAGCCGCAATGAATGTGAGAGGCTCTTCAAGATTAGGCTTCTGCTCTTTCAATTTTACGAAGCTATTGATGTAAAGCATCTTATGCATCGTCGAAATATTGACCTTGGCACAGCCCCCCGCAATGCAGCGGTGGAATTGCTCTTCCGTCAAACCCGTCCCGCCGTGTAGCGCAATCGGAATTGAAATCGAGGCAGTAATGCGCTCAAGCAAATCATAGGCTATTTTAGCTTCACCCTTATACATCCCATGAGCGGTACCAATCGCGGGCGCAAACACAGCCAAGTTGGGCATATCGCGCACGAAGCGAACGCATTCATCAAAATTGGCAAGGCGCGCCTCATCTTCATTGACATGCTTGTCGTCTTCGACGCCGCCAATCGCGCCGATCTCCGCTTCAAGCCCTACACCTGCCTGCTCAGTCATCGCATAGGCTTTAAGCGACTTATCGAGATTTTCTTCGAAAGGAAGCGAGGAGCCGTCAAACATCACGGAGGTCCAGCCTGCATCAATGCAGCGACGCAACACATCAAGATCCGTGCAATGATCAAGATGAAGTGCAACAGGCACATCGACCGTTGCCGCGAGATCGCGAACCCAATGCGCAATCGGCGTATAGCCCCAATGTTTAACTGTTTTGACGGACACTTGAACAATGACAGGTGCGTCGAGCGCCTGAGCACCTTCAACAACGGCGCGCGCGCTATTGTAATCAATCATATTGTAAGCCGCGATGCCATAACCTTGCGCTCTTGCGCGTTTGAGCATCGGCCCCATTGATACAAGTGCCATCGATCTCATTCCTTAAAAATCGATATTCATGAAAATTGCCATGCGGTCCGACCGCATTAGTGAAAAAGCAGGGCGAAGAGTTCCGCCCCGCATATCCCATATAGGATAAATTAGATTGTTGTCTCAGCAACATATTTCGGATGGAAGAGACGGGTTTTACCCTTAGCCTTCGCATCGCGATCAAACACGGTTCCATTTGGTGCAGAAACGATCTCAAGCTGCTGACCCCAAGGCGCCATGAAATAGCACCAGGTCAAACCGA
>RFXE01000405.1 GCA_009921785.1 Alphaproteobacteria bacterium | reverse complement strand
TTGAGGCGATGAATTTCATCGATGAATAAAACATCACGTTCTTCAAGATTGGTCAGCTGCGCAGCCAGATCACCGGCTTTAGCAATCACAGGTCCTGACGTTGAGCGGAAATTGACGCCCAATTCACGCGCTACAATTTGCGCTAATGTTGTCTTGCCCAAGCCGGGAGGGCCAACAAAAAGCACATGATCAAGTGCGTCTTTACGCGCTTTTGCTGCTTCAATAAAAACTTTTAAATTTGCACGCGCAGCAGCCTGACCGGTAAAATCATCAAGCACTAAAGGGCGCAAAGACGTATCTAGATCATCGTCACGTTTTTCGGATGTCATCAAACCGGGCCGCGTCACTTCGCCAACTCCTTAAGGCCCTGCCGAATAAGCGCCGATGTTTCTGCGCCATCGCCCAAGACTTTCACCGCTGCGGCAATCGCTGTCATAGAAGAGGCTTGCGGGTAACCAAGATTAGAAAGTGCGGAAATCGCATCGGCAACTGGTTTCGGTGCGGCACGCTCTGCGACCGAAGTGGCAAGCGTGGAAAGTCCCAAATCGATCGCTGTCAGCGCGGGTGATTTATCTTTCAATTCGGTCACGATACGTTGCGCAAGTTTTGGACCCACACCCGGCGCGCGACCAATCATCGCTTTGTCTTGTGTGCCGATCGCTGTTGCGATCTCACCGCCCGATAAAATAGACAAAATCGCTAAGGCGACTTTTGCACCTACGCCTTGTACGCTTTGGAGAAGGCGGAACCATTCGCGTTCTTGTTCTGTCGTAAATCCGAAAAGCCTAATCGCGTCTTCACGAACCTGCGTTTCGATATGCAACATTACCGCTCCACCTTGATGCAAGCTTTGCAATGTGCGTGAAGACGCCTGCACAACATAACCAACGCCATGAACATCGATTATCGCATGATCGTCACCAATACCGTCGATCACGCCCTTGAGTTTACCAATCATGATGAGGCCTCAGCGCCTTTGGGGCGTAACTTCTCTTCAACAAGACGGGCCATATCATGGGCCTCTTGGTCTTGATGAGCGCGTAATCCTTCAACGACCCCTTCACGATCGGCTTCAGTGCGGTTCTGGCTTACTTTCCATTTACCCATCATCGCGTTGATAGTAATTTCAATACCAATGATGCCGCGCATTTGGGCGTCAATATAAGGGGCGGGCGCATCATCAACCGCCCAGGGCTTCGGATAAGCGCCTTCCATCATTTCAGTAAGATCGCGAATCTGTCGTGCAAGCCAAGCGCCATCATCCTTTACACAAGCACGGCCTTTGACCTGAACCATCGCATAATTCCACGTCGGCACGACTTTGCCCGTCTCGCGCTTCGTTTCATACCAACCGGGATGCACATAATGTTGCGCACCTTGG
>RFXE01000404.1 GCA_009921785.1 Alphaproteobacteria bacterium | reverse complement strand
TCATCGCGAGCGACCAATAGGTCGCGTGGCGATCCAGAAAAAAACAACGCGGCTTGCGGGGCTAAAAAGACTGGATTGCCACGCCGTCTGCGACGGCTCGCAATTGTGTGTTGCATCTGTGTTAGAGTGATGAGTGGATGGGGGACCGTTCGCAATGTGGTCTCGTCTGACCGTCGTCATCTTGGTCCCCCATCCGGCTTCCCGCCCGCTTGAATGGTAGGAAGGGTCTGACGCCCGCACACAATCAAAAGCAAGGAGCCATCCCATGCGTTTTATACATTTTTTTGGCATTGATGTCAGCCAGAATTGGTTTGATGTTGCGCGATATGGCGCAACAAAGGTGACCCGTTTTCCCAATAATGAGGACGGCTTTGCCGCCCTTGTTGGCATGTTGGACGCGCAGGCTTTGCCTGACTGCTTTGTGGTTCTTGAGGCCACCGGCGGTTATGAGATGCGGCTGCTTCGGTATCTCTTAACACAAGGGGTGGCGGTGCATCGGGTCTCTCCGTTGCATGCCAAGCATTTTATCCGCTCGCTGGGCCATCGGGCCAAAACCGATCAGATCGATGCGAAGGCGCTGGCCCTTTATGCCTGTGAGCGGCACGCCACACTGTCACTTTTTGTGCTGCCCGATGAAAACCAAAAGGCATTCAATGAGTTGATGATGCGAAGGCAGGATCTGGTTGCCTTCGCAGCCGCAGAAAAAGTACGTGTCACACAGCCCCGCTACACAGACGCAACTGCACGCGTCAAGCAATCGGTTGATACGGCACTGGCCTTTTTTGCGGCGCAAATCGAAGCCATTGATGCAGAACTCGATGCGCTGGTTGAGGCCGCACCTGAGCTACGGGCGCGGATCGAAACCATGCGTATGATCAAAGGGGTCGGGCGATTGAGTGCTTATACGTTACAGGCCTTCATGCCAGAGCTCGGCAATCTGACGAGACGCAGCGCGGCGAGCCTGGCCGGCTGTGCCCCGCATGCGCGTGACAGCGGGCTTAAAAGCCGCAAGCGAACGGTGTTCGGTGGACGTGGCACCATCCGCCGGATTCTCTTCCTCGCGGCCATGTCAGCACGGCGGTACGAGCCAGCCCTCAAAGCGTTCTTCGAAAAGCTGGTCGCAAACGGAAAGCCAAAAATGGTCGCCCTCACAGCTCTCATGCGCAAAATTGTTATCATCGCCAATGCAAAGCTACGCTCGAACACAATGCAAACAACATGGTAGATGACGATGGAGGATATGGAGTTGGCTGGATTGCGATGGGGCCTGCAATCGTTCGCAATGAGGGTGGAGGTTCGTGGGCAGGACTGGAATGCCACTCACGATAACCGCGCATCATTGTTATGAAGCAAACACGCAAACCGTCATTGCAGGCGATTGAAGGGAGCGTGGCAATCCAGACCTGAAA
>RFXE01000403.1 GCA_009921785.1 Alphaproteobacteria bacterium | reverse complement strand
TGGTTTCTGCTCGCACTCCTCTTTTTGATCGAGGCGTGGCTGTGGGATCTTGTGCAACCGCTGATCGCGCGGTTTGTGCGGCTCATCCCCTATGAGGCGTTCAAAGCGGCTTTGGCGCGCGCGATTTCAAAGCTCCCCGCCGGAATTGTGATTTTCGTCTTCATCTTGCCGGATGCGCTCTCCTATCCGGTGCAGTTTTTCGCCCTCTGGATGGTCGCCCAAGGCGCCGCTATTTCGGGCACGGCCTTGTTCGTGATCGCCAAGGCTTTCGGCTTGATCGGCACGCTGATCCTGTTTGAGGTCTGTCAGGAGAAGCTCGAAGAGCTCGCTTGGTATCGTTGGGTGGCGGCGCAGTTTTCCCGCGCCCGCGCTTGGGCGCGTGAGCAGGTCGAACCGGCGCGGGTCATCCTTCATGGAGTTCGCACCCGCATCGTAGCGGAAATGGCCCATCGCACGGGGCGCGGCGGTCTCCTCGCCTATGCCCGCCGCCTGCGCGCCGGAGTCTCGCGTAAAATGCACAAAGGCCCGTGAGGGCCAGTTGGGCGCTCATTTCTTGACTCTCCCGCGGCTTTCCCCTATCTCCCCGCTCTATTCATCGACGGTTTCGTCCTTGAGCCACCGCCCGGTCCTTGAGAGGCCGGAGGTCCACGTCCGACAGCGCGTTGCGCCCTCGGGCGCGTTTGGCTTTGGGGTGTTCCGCATGCGAGCAAAAAAGTGGTCTCCGGTTTTTTGCAAAAAGCATGCGTCGAAGATGAACATGCATGCGGGCGAAAAAGTGGTTTCCGGTTTTTCGCGGAAAGCATGCGTAACCAAAGAAGGTCGCCATGTTCGAGAGTCTGAGCGATAAGCTCTCCGGTATTCTGAACGCTCTCACGCGCCGCGGCGCGTTGAGCGAAGAAGATGTCACGGCGGCGCTCCGCGAAGTTCGCCGGGCCTTGATCGAGGCCGATGTGGCGCTCGATGTCGTGCGCTCCTTTACCGACAAAGTGCGCGAACGTGCAGTCGGCCAAGAGGTCGTCAAATCCGTCACGCCCGGCCAGATGGTCATCAAGATCGTCAATGACGTTCTTGTGGACACGCTCGGCTCCGACGCCGCGCCGATTGATCTTGAAGCGGTGCCGCCGGTGGCCATCCTCATGGTCGGTTTGCAGGGCTCGGGTAAAACCACATCGACCGCAAAAATTGCAAAACGCCTCACTGAGAAATCGAAACGCAAAGTCTTGATGGCGTCGCTTGATACGCGCCGTCCGGCAGCGATGGAACAGCTTGCAAGTCTTGGTGCGCAAGTCGGCATTGATGTCTTGCCGATTGTTGCCGGCCAGAGCGCCGTGCAGATTACCAAACGCGCGATGGATGCCGCACGTCTCGGCGGCTTCGATGTTGTGATGCTCGACACCGCCGGTCGCACAA
>RFXE01000402.1 GCA_009921785.1 Alphaproteobacteria bacterium | reverse complement strand
TTGCAATGGAAGCCGGATTTCGGCGCGCGCTGGGCGGCGCTCGGCGTCGATTTCGAAATGTATGGTAAGGACCATCAACCAAATACGATTGTCTATGATTCAATCTGTCGCGCGCTCGGAGGCGAAGCGCCGGAACATTTCGTCTATGAACTCTTCCTCGACGATAAGGGACAGAAAATTTCCAAGTCGAAAGGCAATGGCCTGACGATTGATGAATGGCTGACTTATGCGAGCCCGGAATCGCTTGCCCTGTTTATGTTCTCAAAGCCGCGTGAAGCGAAGAAACTCTATTTCGATGTCATTCCACGTCAGGTTGATGACTATCTGACATTTTTGGAAAAGTTTCCGAAGCAAGAATGGAAAGAGAAGCTCGGCAATCCGGTCTTCCATATTCACGGTGGGCAACCGCCGCAAGCCGAAGTGCTCAATGATACGGCAGGCCATTCAACCACCGTGAATTTTGCGATGCTGCTTAATCTCGTAGCCGTTGCAAATTCGGACGATAAGCAAGTTGTCTGGGGCTTTCTGAAACGCTATGCGCCAACCGCATCAGCCGAAAATCATCCGACATTGGATCGGTTGATTGGTTATGCGCTCGTTTATTACCGTGATTTTGTGCGCCCCGGAAAAGTGTTCCACGCGCCGACGCCGGAAGAACATCAGGCACTCAGTGATTTGTTGAATGCCCTCGCCGCGCATGAAGGATCAACCGACAGCGATGCCTTGCAGGCGATTGTTTATGAAATCGGTCGCGCGCATTTTCCGGATCTCTCAGGCAAATCAAAGAGCCCCGATGGACGGCCCGGCGTTTCGCAGGTCTGGTTCTCAACGCTTTACCGCGTATTGCTTGGTGCCGAGCGTGGTCCGCGCTTCGGTTCCTTTATCGCACTCTATGGAGTCGCCGAAACGCGTGCGCTTATTGCGAAGGGCTTAGAAGGCGCGCTTATTGCCGATCACGCGCATTTCATGGCGACCCGCGAAGGTCGCTAAGACAACGCAATATGTGCCTATTGGCTCGCCCAGAGAATGCGGGCGATCCACGCTTTGTCTTGAACCGCAATCATGGTTTCCGGCGCCGCATTCGCGCCAAAGGGCATGACATCGAGACCGGCCATAGTCTTGCGGCGAAGCGTTCCCGCAAGAAGTTCACCCGATTTCAATTTGAGAATCACACGATCCCCGCGCCGCACAGGAATTGTCGTCGCGCAGATCAGAATATCGCCTTCGCGATAAATCGGCATCATCCGCCCATCAGTTAATTCAAGCGCGAAGAGATCGCCCGCCGGCAATTCCGGAAAGCCGACTTCATCCCATTTCGAACCTTGCGGCCGACCCTCGGCATCAAACGCCTCGGCCCAATCACTCATAGCAATGAGCGGAATCGCACGAGTCGGCGCGGGCGGACGATCA
>RFXE01000401.1 GCA_009921785.1 Alphaproteobacteria bacterium | reverse complement strand
CAGTACCACCAGGAACATCAAATTTTATCCGCGAATTCTCTGCAATATCCTTTTTTATACCGCCAATAAATGCTACATTGATGCCACTGTTTACAGTTGCACTCGTATTTATAAATCCAATTACCCCGCTGTCAGTCATCTCACCTTCTCCCAAAGAGATACTGAAATGTAGTAGATACCCATCATCACAACCGTTCAACAAATCCAGGGTTGAAAAAATCAAAATATTTCTGATTTTGCTCGCATTGGGTGTATATTTATTTTTTTATTTCATCGAAAAAATTTGGACGCGAATTTACGAATAAAGATTTCACCCTTGACCAAAGCAAAGATGAACCGGGCAAGCGCCGTTACTAAATTCATTGCCGAGTAATGGGCATTACAGCTTTCAGGAGCCTCTTTTACTCAAATCCCTAGCTTCGCCTTCAGCAACTCATTGACTGCTTGCGGATTAGCCTTACCGCCCGTTTCCTTCATCACCTGACCGACAAACCAACCAATCATGGTAGGCTTGGCTTTTGCCTGCTCGACCTTATCAGGATTTGCGGCGATGACAGCATCAATGGCTTTTTCAATCGCGCCCGTATCGGTGACCTGTTTCATGCCGCGCGCTTCGACCACGGCACGCGGATCACCGCCTTCGGTCCAGATGATCTCGAACAAATCTTTTGCGAGTTTCCCGGAGATCACGTTTTCGGAGATCAAATCGACAATCGCGCCCAATTGATCCGCCGACATCGGCGACGTGGTGACGTCTTTGCCTTCTTTGTTCAAGCGGCCGAAGAGTTCGTTGATCACCCAATTGGCGGCGAGTTTACCGTCGCGTCCCTTAGCGACGCTTTCGAAATAATCCGCCTGATCGCGCTCACCGACGAGCACGCTCGCATCATAAGGCGTCAAACCGTAATCCTTGATGAAGCGCGCTTTCTTTGCATCGGGCAATTCCGGCAGATGACGCGCAAGCTCGTTCACATAGTCTTGTGTGAATTCGAGCGGCAACAAATCGGGATCAGGGAAATAGCGATAATCATGCGCTTCCTCTTTCGAACGCATGGAGCGTGTCTCGCCCTTTGACGCATCATAGAGGCGTGTTTCCTGATCGATCGATCCGCCATCTTCGAGAATGCCGATCTGGCGACGCGCTTCATATTCAATCGCCTGACCCATGAAGCGGATCGAATTCACATTCTTGATTTCGCAGCGTGTGCCAAACGCACCACCCGGACGACGCACCGACACATTGACGTCAGCGCGCAACGAGCCTTCATCCATATTGCCGTCGCATGTACCCAAATAGCGCAAGATGGTACGCAGCTTCGTGACATAAGCGCGCGCTTCTTCTGACGAGCGCATATCAGGCTTTGACACGATTTCCATCAACGCCACACCCGAACGATTGAGATCAACAAA
>RFXE01000041.1 GCA_009921785.1 Alphaproteobacteria bacterium | reverse complement strand
AGGCGATAAGCCGCCCTCTATTCTTTGAATCCGAGACAAAAGGTCTATTGCAGGCGTCTGATCGCTAGCCAAATTCGGCATGATGGGTTTTTTTTTGTCCATCGAAGAGCGGCTCCGACCGCTTATACTGTTTGTAATTCAATTACACATTATTCTTAAAATTTGCAACTGAATTTAGGCGCGAAATTTTGCAGTGCGGCATGATTGAGAGCTGATTTTTTGAATAACTTTTCTGCAATATATTGATTTAATTGTATTTTTTTAATTATTAAATTTTTATCGTTCCGTGCTCTTTTCCTATTGCATGGATCTTGTTTCTGTAACATACTTTCACTCAAGGAAGGCGGAAAGACCTTCAATAAAACTCTGACGCGCTAGGATCAAACGAAAGAATAAGCAAGTCGGATTGGTTAATAGGGAGAGTTGTTTCGGCCAGACACTTGTATTGGGTTGGAACAGCGCGGTCTGTTTGATGAAAATGGAACGGTAATGACCAAGATAAAAATGGCGATCGACTCTGCCACGAAGTTTTACGAAACGCGATCAGGTTCAGTCCACGCGCTTGACAAGGTTTCACTTGATGTTCGTGAGGGAGAATTCCTCTGCATTCTAGGTCCGTCGGGATGTGGCAAGTCTACACTTCTATGGTCGATGGCTGGACTGCATTCGCTAAGTGCCGGCGAGATTAAACTCGGATCAGAGACAATCAATCAGCCACATCCGGAAATCGCCATGATCTTCCAGGACGCAAATCTCTTGCCATGGCGCAATCTTTCAAAAAATATTGCCCTGCCGTTCGAGTTGAAAAGTAAACAGCCTGATCAGTCGCGGATTAATTCGCTGCTGGAGCGGGTGAATCTCAAGGGTTTCGAGAACAAGTTCCCACGTGAACTCTCGGGCGGGATGCAGCAACGCGCTTCGATTGTACGCAGTCTGGCGGTGGATCCCTCGGTCCTGCTGATGGATGAGCCGTTTGGCGCTCTTGATGCTTTTACCCGTGACGAGATGAACCTTCTAATTCAGGAAATCTGGATGGAAACACGAAAGACGATCGTGTTCGTCACACATTCGATTTCTGAAGCAATTTTTTTGGCGGATCGTGTTGTCGTTATGTCGGCCCGCCCTGGTCGGATTGCGTCGATATACGATATCGATATTCCCCGGCCTCGTCCGGTCGATATTCAAACGCGCCCCGATTTCATCGCGCGTGTTCTTGAAATCAAGGGAAGTATAGATCACGGCCGCGGTGCAGCTGCAGGGCTAGCGATTACATGAAACGTAATGACTGACGGAGAGGCACTTGGACAAGGCGTTGGGTAATAAAATTCCCGAATTCAATAAGAAGCAGGGGGAATCGGGTGGATCGGGTCTTGCAGGACTTTCCGCTTTTGGTTCTGGAGATCACCGATCGAAGCTTGAGACCATTGTTATAGTTTTGGTCGCAGTTGTCATTATCGGTGGCACCGAGATATTGTTGAGGCTTTTCAATGTGCCACAGTACATCCTACCCAAACCGACACAAATCGTCACCGCTTTGTTTACCGAATGGCATTTCCTCTGGCCTCATGTTGTAGTTACGCTTTACGAATTGCTGACAGGGTTTTTCATTGGCGGCTCAATCGGTTTCATCCTTGCTGCCGTGATCACACAATTTCCGTTCGTGGAAAAAGTTGTCACGCCATATATCTTATTACTTGTCACAACGCCTATGCTGGCGTTGGTACCGTTACTAATTCTCCGCTTTGGCTTTGGCAGTGAACCACGAATAATTGCGGTTGCTCTCGCTAGCGGCCCGATGGTGATGATCAACGCGGCAACGGGTTTCCGGCGCGTTGATTTGGCTAAAATTGCGCTTGCGCGCTCATTCGGTGCCAGCACACTTCAGATATTTACGAAAATCAGAATCCCGATGGCCATGCCGATGATCATTGTCGGGTTGATGGTCGGTTCGATTTTTGGTCTTTTGACGGCGATTGGAGCCGAGATGGTAGGGGGTGCCGAGGGGCTTGGTAATCGTCTGACTTATTATTCTGCACTTATCCGGATGCCTCAGTTTTTTGCGATTATTCTCATGCTCGCGACGATTGGCATCTCGATTTACATCTTCTTCTTCTGGTTCGGTAAAAAATGGGCCAGTTGGGAGGCATAAATGTTCGTAAAGTGGGGGGACCCATCAAATTGTGCGGGCATTGAACTTATGATGGTTTTAACTCGAGGGGGAACAAATGACTAAGCTTACAGGCGATAGTTTAATGATTGACCGTCGGCGTCTTTTGACTTTGACAGCAGGCGGTGTGTCAGCCGCGGCTTTTGGTGGCCTTGGCGGGGTAAGCTCCGCTTTAGCCGCAGACACTGTGAGGTGGGTATCACCGCGCGGGACCGTTGAGGTGCTCGACGACTATCCGTATTGGGTTGCAAAGAAGTTTGGCTATTTCGGTGACATCGCTACAACGCTCGAACCCGGACCGTCTGAAGCGACATCAACCGTTAAACTCGTTGATCAGAAACAGGCCGATGTTGGCTATCCGTCGCCTGGTGTTTTCTCCCTGGCTCTAGAACAGGGTATGCCGCTTGTTTCTGCATTCCATATGGGTGGCGGCGACGTGTTCACCTTTGCTTTTCGGAAGGGTCAGAAGCCAAAGAGCCTTAAAGAGCTCGAAGGCAAGACGATCTTGCTCGGCAGCGCCGGTTGGCAATCGATTACAGATCCGATGCTGGCGGCTGCAGGTGTTGACGTAACGAAAGTGAAATATGTCGACGCCGGTTGGCCAATGTGGGGTACCGTACTCAAGGAAGGTAAGGGCGATGCAGCTCTATGTTGGGAAGGCTATCGTGCGATGTGGAAGGGCCAAGGACTCGATTTTGATCACTTCCTAGGGCGCGATTTCTCGAAACTTCCTGCAAATAGTTTTGTAATCCGCAAGGCTGACTTCGAAGACGCTGCCAAGCGCAAACTTTATGCCCGTTACTTCCAAGGTTGGGCAGCAGGGCTCGAATTCGGAAAACATAATCCACGTGCGGCAACGCAGATCGTCATGGAGCAATTCCCGGGGCTTGCCTCGCAAATGACCCCTGCTGTTGCAACTGAGTCCATGATGCAATTGGCGTCGGTGTTTGCTGGTCGCATGGATGAGCGAAAGAAATGGGGATTCCACCTAAAATCTAGTTGGGAGCTCTTCTTCGAGACCGGTCGCAAGATTGGCCAGATCACACAGAGCTTCAAATTCGAAGATGTCTGCAAGAACGATCTGATTGACGAAGCCAATGCCTTCGATGCAGCAAAGGTTAAAGCGGACGCCGAAAAATTTGCTCTATCTGCAGATTACAAGGGCGTTGATGTTGCAGCCATTCAAGCGGCTCTCTGATTAGGACCGGGGCGGCACCTTAGAGGTGTCGCCTTTCTCCTGTTACGGCGTAATACTCGACTGGAGTTCGGCCGATGTATATTTTTGACCATATCGGAATTACGACGACCGTGCCGCAACCGAACGAGGATTGGGTCGAACAAAGCCGCGTATGGGTGACGAATCCGCGCAATCATCCCGAACATATCGAGTTTCTACGCTATGCAGAGGGCACCAGCGTGCCAGCAATCGTGCGTAACAATCCGCACATTGCCTATCGGGTCGAAGCGATCGAGCCGCATATTGAAGGGCAGGAAATCTTGATTCCGCCGTTCGTCGTTGGCGATTTTCTAAAGGTCGTTTTCATCCGGAAATACGGGACAGTTTTTGAATATATGCAGTATTTGAAAGAGGGTTGGTTCGGAAATTGATCCAATTCGGAGAAACGCATTATGAGCTACAAGGCCATCTACACCTATGCGTGGGATCTTGCGGAGGCGGGCGTTTCGAAGGCTGTCGAGCAATTTGAGGCGCTTGGGCTTGATACGGTCACTATTGCTGGAAGTTATCACGCAGGAAAATTTTTACGGCCCCATGGCCGAACGGGAAAGGTATATTTTCCGGAAGATGGAACGGTCTATTTCAAGGCCAACCCGACGCGATATGGCGCGATCAAGCCGGTGGCTAACTCGATCCTGAATGCGCAAGACGTGCTACGGCAATTGACTTCGCATCAAAGCATGAAAACGAATGTCTGGCTCGTCCTATTGCACAATACGTTACTGGGATCGGCGCATTTCGACTCGGCTGTGTGCAACGCTTTCGGTGATCGCTACATTTATAACTTATGCCCGTCGGCCCCCGAAGCGCGCGCTTACGCGATCGGGCTCGCGCAGGATGTGACGGAAAATTATCCGGTGAGCGGGCTTTCGATGGAGACGCCGGGATTTTTGCCCTATGCGCACGGGTTCCACCACGAATTTGCGCTGAACCGCCCAAACCGCTGGCTTGATAGCCAGCTTGGACTTTGCTTTTGTCCGCATTGCCTCAGGGGAGCAAAGGCTGCGGGGATCAACGCGGCGCGGCTCAAGGCGCAGGTTGCGGATGATGTCAGTGCGTATTTAGCCAGTGATCTCGATTATCCGGCCGATATGGCCGAAGCGTTTTGGGAGGCCGATACACGGACGGACGGCGATCTAAAGGCGTATCTCGACTGGCGGTGTACCGTAGTGACGTCTCTTGTGCGCGACATTCGCGATGTGGTGCCGAAGGATGTAGATGTCGCGGTGATTCCCTCCGTTGCACGGCCCACGTCGGGTGCGTGGTACGAGGGTAGCGATCTTGCGGCGCTTGCCGATGCGACAGGCATTATCGAGGCGTGTTTTTATGAACCGAGCGCTGCGCGCGTGAAAGCGGACCTGTTCGATCTCCGCCGCAGATTGCGCGGTAACGGAACGGTGCGCGGGATTGTCAGACCGGCGTTTCCCGATCTCGACACGAAGGGCGAGTTTCTGGCTGCGATGCGTGCGCTCGGCGAGGGCGGGGTTTCAGAGGTTGCCTTCTATAATTGGGGTCATTTGCGTCGTGAAAATGTAAGCTGGATTGCGGATGGTCTTCAGGCACTAGAGGCAGCGCTATGATGTTTGATAGAAAAGTTGTCTTTATCACCGGCGCGGCGGGCGGAATCGGGCAGTCATTGTGCCGCTTTTTCGGCTCGCAGGGCGCTGCAATAGGGCTGATCGACCAGAGCGACGCAGTTGATAGCGTTGCCAAACAGCTTGCGGGCGAGGGGATTGATACAGCACCAGTTCGAGTGGATATTTCAGATGCTGCTGCGGTGAAGCAGGGTTTTGCAACGCTCACCGAGCGGCTCGGGACAGTTGACATTCTGATCAACAATGCCGGGTTTTCGAAACATCCGACCTTTGCCCGAACCGACCCCGCGGGGTGGGAGCATGATGTGAAGGGTAATCTGAACGGCGCATATTTCTGTGCCCATGCCGTGCTTCCGGTAATGCAGGACAAAGGCATCGGTGCGATTGTTAATGTAGGCTCCGTGAATGGTTTGGGAGCGCTTGGAGATCCAGCTTATAGCGCTGCCAAGGCGGGTATGATTTCAATGACCCGCTCGCTCGCTCTTGAATATGGGCGATTTGGTATACGTGTGAATATCGTTTTACCAGGCACGGTCCGAACTCCGATTTGGGATGACCGCGCAAAGAAAGAGCCCCAAGTTCTTGCGACTTTAAAGCGTTGGTATCCGTTGGGCCGGATTGTGGAACCCATTGATGTTGCACGCGCGATTGCCTTCTTGGCGTCCGACCATGCCGCAGGGATAACAGGTGCGGCATTGCCTGTAGATTGCGGTTTAACTGCGGGAAATATTGTGATGGCGCGTGAACTCACGCTTGAAGAATTTTGATGGGGAATGAGATGCAGCGCTTACGTATTGGTGTGATTGGACTGGGTTGGTTTGGTGAAATCCATTGTGACGCTATTGTCGGCATTCCCAATCTCGAGCTTGCAGCGTTGTGCACGAGAACGCCCGATAGGCTTACCGAATTGGCTTCGAAATTTGGCGTGAAGAAGACATATCGTGATTATCGCGATTTGCTTGCAGACCCCGATATTGATGCGGTTTCAGTAGTAACGATGTGGGACCAGCATACTAACCCGACAATCGCGGCGCTTGATGCAGGTAAACATGTCTTTCTTGAAAAGCCGATGGCTTCAACGATTGAAGACTGTAACATGATCATGAACGCCGCCAAACGATCCAAAGGTATCTTGCAGATTGGTCATATCTGTCGTTTCAATCCACGCTACCGAATGGCAAAACAAGCTATAGATGCTGGACGAATTGGTAAGATTGTTGCCATGAGCTCGCGGCGAAACATTCCTGCAGCTTGGACTCCCGAAATACTGAATAAAATTGGACCAATAGTCGGAGACGCCATTCACGATACTGATTTGATGTTATGGTTCACTGGCGATCGGATCGTCAGTGCCTATGCTCAAACCGTCGATGTACGGGGTCTGAAATTTCCGGACATTGGTCAGACAATGTATCGCTTTGCCGGTGGCGCTACCGCGACGCTTGAGACCGTTTGGTGCATGCCTGAAAAAACACCCTTTGATATTGACGAACGCATGTCTATTATCGGAACTGAAGGCATAATTCATGTGCAAGATACCTTCCCTAATCTTGGTATCGTTTCATCAGACAAGCTGCATAGCCCGGATACAACCTATTGGCCGATGTTCGATGGAGTTCGTGGAGGCGCTTTGCGCGACGAGTTCTCCTACTTTGCAAACTGCGCTTTGGCAGGAAAAGAGCCGGCGATTGGTCGTCCAGAAGACGCTGCTGCAGCGCTTCAGGCAACTCTTGCTGCAGAGGAATCTGCGCGAACAGGACAGGTAATTAAAATCGGCGGTTAACGAGTAAGTAAAATCAAGGAAGAACGTCATGACAAAACGAGTTTTGGTTGTTGGGCTTGGTAATATGGGGATGAGCCATGCAATGGCTTATACTCGTATTCCAGGTTTTGAGGTTGTCGGTGTTTGCGAACGCCGCATCGCTAACCGCAAATTACCTGATGCTTTGGCAAAAGCTAAGACTTATTCAAATTTCGAAACCGCTTTGGCCGAATTGAAGCCGGATGTCGTTTCCATCAATACATTGCCAGACTCACATGCTGATTTTGCTATCAAGGCAATGGAAGCGGGCGCACATGTCTTTGTTGAAAAGCCACTTGCCGATAATGTTGCAAACGCAGAAAAAGTGGTCGCCACCGCGCAACGCACTAATCGAAAGCTCGTTGTAGGTTATATCTTAAGGCAACATCCATCCTGGGTTCGATTCATCGAAATTGCACGAGAACTCGGAACGCCTTTAGTTTTCCGTATGAATTTGAACCAGCAGTCTAATGGGGAGACCTGGGCTTGGCATAAGCGATTAATGGATAGCTTTCCTCCGATCGTTGATTGTGGTGTCCATTATGTCGATGTTATGTGCCAGATGACTAAGGCAAAGCCGGTGAAGGTCCATGCAATTGGTGCACGTCTCACCGACGAGGTCCCCGTAAATAACTATGGTATGCTTCAGGTTATTTTTGATGATGGTTCTGTTGGGTGGTATGAAGCCGGTTGGGGACCTATGATGAGTGAGACAGCTTTTTTCGTAAAAGACGTCATTGGTCCGAAAGGCTCAGTATCAATTGTTATGGCTGAAACTGCCGACGATGTGAAATCAGACGACATTAATGCGCATACAAAGACTAATCAAATTTTATGGCATCATGCCGATATGTCAAAGCCGGATCAAAGGATCGATATGACTGATGAGCCCGACCATGACGCACTCTGCGAAAGAGAGCAACGCTACCTTATGAAGGCAATTGACGAGAATATTAATCTGACGGATCACATGAATGACGCCGTCAAAAGCCTGAAGATTGTTATAGCAGCTGATGAATCCATCCACACAGGTCAAGTAGTCAATCTCTAAACATCAGTAATGGGTTCGATAACCTTTCGTGCCGATGGGCTCGATAGAAAGATAAAAGTTATGATGTTTGATCTTGTGCTCAAAGGGGGGCGTGTTATTGATCCCTCACAGGGTATCGATGCGGTTACCGATGTTGGCTTTCGCGCAGGTAGGGTTGCTGGAATAGGCGGTGGATTGCTCGGTACAGTGGAGCACTCCGTCGCGGGCAAGATTGTTACTCCCGGTCTAATTGATCTCCATACCCATGTTTACTGGGGCGGTACCTCGCTTGGCGTTGATCCGCTCCGACTCGCTCGGGGTGGGTGCACGACGCTTGTTGATACAGGTAGCGCAGGACCAGGAAACTATTCCGGGTTTCTCGAACATGTTATCAAGCCTTCTCCGGTTCGGATTATCGCCTATTTGAATATTTCTTTCGCCGGCATTTATGGTTTTTCGAAACGCATTATGGTGGGTGAGAGTGGCGACTTGCGGCTTATGGCGCCGATTGATGCCGTTGAAACTATCCATGCGCACCGCGATACGATTGCAGGAATCAAAGTTAGGGTCGGTCACCACGCATCACAGAATTCCGGTACAATACCTCTCGACATAGCTCGGTTAGTCGCGGAAGAAGTTGGTCTACCGATGATGGTTCATATCGATCATCCTCCGCCAACGCTCGAGGATGTTTTGATCAGAATGCGCAAGGGCGACATTCTAACACATTGTTTCCGTCCTTTCCCCAATAGTCCGGCAACGGTATCGGGAAAAATCCACGACTACGTGTTGGAAGCCCGCGATAGAGGTGTCATCTTCGATATAGGGCATGGGATGGGATCATTCTCATTTGATACAGCACGGGTCATGCTGGCTAATGGGTTCGCGCCGGACTGTATATCGAGCGACGTCCATGCACTTTGTATCGATGGTCCTGCCTTTGACCTTCTGACCACGATGTCCAAATTTCTATGTCTGGGGATGCCATTGGTTGAAGTTGTTCGAGCTGCGACAGTGGCTCCGGCAAAAGCAATGGAACGCGGTGACCTCGGGACCTTCAAAACAGGCTCCATAGGGGACGCCTCAATTCTATCGTTTGATGAAGGCCGATTTGACTATGTGGATTCAACCGGAGAACAACTCATTGGGCGGGAGCGTATATCTGCCCATGGTATTGTTATTGATGGTCAATGGCGCGAAGATCTATGTTGATATTTTTTAATTTCTGGAATGACTAATATGTTTTCGCCCGAACAACGGCTTGCTCAATTAGGGCTCGAACTCCCCGTGATGCCGGTGCCAGTTGCAAATTATGTTCCTTATCGGTTTTCAGGCCAGCTTCTTTATCTATCAGGCCAAGGACCTAAGCGTCCTGACGGTACTTACAAAACTGGGCGGCTCGGTCGTGACGCAACGATTGAAGAAGGTTATGCAGAGGCGCGTCTTACCGGCCTCCAATTGCTTGCCGTTGCAAAAGCTGCGTTGGGCGATTTGTCGAGAATCGAAGCGGTTTTGAAGTTGCTAGGCATGGTGAATGCGGAACCTGATTTTTCTGACCACCCCAAAGTAATAAATGGATGCTCGGACTTGCTCGTCGATGTTTTGGGAGACGTGGGTCGTCATGCGCGGTCTGCCGTGGGAATGGGATCGTTGCCCAATGGTATGATGGTCGAAATCGAAGCCATCCTGCAGGTGAGATCCTAAGGAAGGCGGACTGTGTCAAAAAAAAGACTAGCGGCGCAAATCGCAAGGGAAGTCGGAACGCCCGCTCTCGTAGTCGATCTTGATGTCGTCGAACGTAACATTGCAAAGGCACAGGCCTATTGCAACGCAGCTAAGATTAAGAGTCGACCTCATATAAAGACCCATAAATCAGCATTTTTTGCCAAAATGCAGATTGATTCCGGCGCAACCGGAATTACCTGCCAAAAGCTCGGTGAAGCTGAAATTATGGCCGCAGCGGGAATGACTGATATTTTAGTCACCTACAATCTCTTGGGTGAAGAAAAAGTTGGACGCCTTGGTCGTCTCCTACAGACCACTAACGTAACTACAGTTGCTGATAATCCTGTAACAATTTCAGGCCTTCCGCGTGCAGCCGAGATTGGAGGTCGAACCCTTGATGTCGTAATTGAATGTGATACTGGACGAAAGCGGGCGGGCGTTGAGTCCGTTGGCGAAGCAATTGAGTTGGCGCGGGTCATTGCTTCGACGCCCGGGCTTTCCTTTGCAGGATTTGTATTTTATCCGCCAGATCAACAGATGTCTGGTTCTCAGCGCTTTCTAGATGACGCTCTTCGTGGTGTTCGTGAGCACGGTCTTGAACCCCGTATTGTTTCTACCGGCGGCACACCAAATCTAAGTCAGCTAGGAGATTTGAAAGGCATGACCGAACATCGTGCGGGCACCTATATTTTTAATGATCGAATGATGATGGCAAAAGGTATGGCCACGCTGGAGGATTGTGCGGTTACGGTGGTGACGACCATTGTCAGCAGAGCGGGCCCAGAGCGCGGTATCATGGATGCGGGGTCAAAAACGTTAACATCTGATACCGGTGGGGGCCTCGAAGGTTTCGGTCATGTTATAGAATACCCAAATATTCAGGTTGCAGGTTTTGCAGAGGAGCACGGCTTCCTTGACCTCTCAAAAAGCAATGATCGACCCCAGGTCGGAACAGTAATGAATGTGATCCCTAATCATGTTTGTGTTGTTGTAAATATGTTTGATCGTATTGTTTTGACACGTGATTTTGAAATTATTGGTGATACTCCAATCGAGGCTAGAGGCAAAATAATTTGAGTCAAATACAATGATAGACGGCTTATATGATTTGAAGAAAAATTATCCAATTTTTTGATCAAGAATAAAAAGGTCATTTTATTTTAAAAAGTAAGCTTACTATCTATTCTTAAAATTCAAATTTACACACTAGTTAGTTAATTTCGGGAGAATTAAATGGTTTTATATAAATTAATAAAAAAAATATTCGAATTTAAATTATTCAAAAATTTTGAATTTCAATCAAAAAATGACGATAGTACTAATTTCGACGTTGTTACTCAAAATCATAAATTTTGCTACAAGAATCAACCCCAAGAGGGCGATGTTCTATCGAGTAAAAAAATTGAACTAGATAACAATTCAGATCAATCAAGTGAAATTTTTTATTCCAAACCATCAAGCATTTTCATAAATATTAAAGATAAA
>RFXE01000005.1 GCA_009921785.1 Alphaproteobacteria bacterium | reverse complement strand
GCAGCAGGCGAAATACAATCTTCGCCAATATTTACGCCGCGCGCTTCTGCAATTTCGCGGGTTACTTTTGCGCCGGGCAAAACGCCGCCATGACCGGGTTTTGCGCCTTGGCTCAATTTGATTTCGATCATTTTCACTTGCGGTGAGTGCGCCTGTTCTTTGAAGCGCTCGGGATTAAACGAGCCATCATCATGACGGCAGCCGAAATAACCACTGCCGATTTCCCAAATGAGATCACCACCCGGTTCGCGATGATGAACAGATATGCTGCCTTCCCCTGTATCATGCGCAAAGCCGCCGTCTTTTGCGCCTTTGTTCAAGGCACGGATAGCATTTGCGCTTAAAGCGCCAAAACTCATCGCTGAGATATTAAAAACGGAAGCGGAGTAAGGCTGCGCACAATTGGGTCCGCCAATCGTGATGCGGAAGCTTTTCGGATCAGGATGCTGCGGGGCTAGTGAATGTGAGAGCCATTCGAATCCCGGTTGATAGACATCGAGGATCGTTCCGAAAGGTCGCTTGTCGAGCTGAACTTTCGCGCGTTGATACACGATGGCACGTTTGTTGCGGCTAAACGGCGTCCCATCCGTATCGCTCTCAATGAAATATTGCCGCATCTCTTTGCGGATACTTTCGAGAAAGAATCGCATCAAGCCGATGAGTGGATAATTTCTTAGGATACTGTGATGCGTTTGAAAGAGATTATATATTCCGATGGCTGAGCCGATAAATCCGACGGCGAAAAGAAGAGAAAAGGCGATGTGATGAGGCGACAAGATGCCGAAAAGAATCGTTGCCGCGAGAAATATGCCTAAGGTGAGATAACGCATAACTGTCCCATCTTTTGAATTGTTAGGCGCGCCAGAAGCGCCTGAATTTTAATTTTCGTTGTTTTTAAAAGAATAAATCCAATCATATCTTTTAGAAAGATCACTGCGGCGTAATACCAGATTGCGCGCAACACTCAGCGGCCAGCGCATGTGATAGGCTTGTCCATTTGCACGAGCGGCATCTTGAATTTTTGTGGCGCGTGGGCGGCGTTGCATTTCATAGCGGCGAAAGGCCTCGGCGGGATGATCCGGACTTTTTGCAATCTCCTGCGCAAGTGTTGCCGCATCTTCAATCGCGAGTGCGGCACCTTGTGCGAGGAAGGGCAATACCGGATGCGCAGCATCGCCTAACAGTGTGACGCTTTTATCTCCCCATTGCGTCCGCTCACGACGATCAAAGAGCGACCAGACTGACCATTCCGGAACTGCTGCGAGAGCGGCTTTCACATCAGGTGCCCACTCACGAAAGCGGGTAAGAATTTTTTCGCGTTCACCCGGGTGAGCCCAACCGGGACGATTATCTGTATCGGATGTCACGGCAACGATATTGATCGCGCCCCCTCGTCTGATCGGATAATGCACGATATGCGCTTTGGGTCCGAGCCATAGACGACTTTCTGTTGTTGGCAAATGCGCGGGCCAGTGTTTGATCGGCACGAGTCCACGCCAAGCTTGATAGCCCAAAAATTCAGGCGATGTTTTAGTTCCGATAAGATCGGCAACATTGGACCATAGTCCATCAGCACCTATAAGTGCGCGACAGGCCACATCTTCCGATTGCGTGGCAGAACTACAAGTTACGACCACACCGGCATCATCGTTTTTGACAATCGTTGAAACTTTACGGCCAAAGATCAAACGGACATTGCCAAGGCCACGCACCGCATCAAGCAGTGTTGTTTGAAGGTCTGCGCGGTGGATCGACCAATAGGGTGCGCCGAAGCGCTGCATCATCGTCGCGCCAAGCGTCATGGAGGAGAGCGTCTCGCCGCTCGCTCCCTCCTGAATCTGGAGTCGTTCAGGCGTCGCTGCAAAGCGGGTGAGGATAGGCTCAAGACCAAGGTCGATCAAAATCCGCGACGCATTGGGTGAAAGCTGAAGGCCCGCGCCGACATCCTCAATCTGCGTGCGCTGTTCGATTACGAGGCAGGGATATCCGGCACGGCCAAGCGCCAGAGCCGTGGTTAGCCCCCCGATTCCGGCGCCAGCGATAAGAAAGGGGGCATCCTGCATGGTGCGGATGCCGGATCAGGCGGCAATCGGACCCGGCTCGAAAACGCAATCGGCGGGTTCAGCTGCGGCCTTCAGCGTCGCGTCATAAACGAACACCGTTGAGCAATAGGGGCAAATGGCCTCGGCATCGCTGCCCATATCGATGAAAATATGCGGGTGATCGAGCGGGGGTGACGCGCCAACACACATGAATTCCCGAGCGTGAATGCGGATCCGGGCGATTCCGGCGTCATTCTTAAAATAGGGAATGGCATGAGCGGCCATGATCAAACTCCGGAGCAAATCATCAATTCGGCCAGACTTTAGTCCGATGCACGGTTCGAGGCCAGAGAAAATCACCCGATTTTCGTCTTTCTTACAAGGAAGCGAGCCCCTATGAAGAGGCTAAGAATGAGGGGCGGTCAAAGCGCTATGGATTATTTTTCCTCGGGCGGCGTTCGTATCGCCTATTTTGATCAAAAGCCGGAAACAGGCGAGGGCATGCCGGTTGTGCTCGTGCATGGCTTTGCCTCGACCCACCGCGTGAATTGGATCGATACGTCATGGGTCTCGACGCTTAATCGGGCGGGTTATCGAGTCATCGCGCTAGATAATCGCGGGCATGGCCAAAGCGATAAGCTTTACGATCCGGAATCCTATGATCCTGAAATCATGGCTCAGGATGTGATCGCATTGCTCGATCATCTTCATATCCAGAGAGCCGATCTCATCGGCTATTCGATGGGCGCGCGTATTTCAGCCATGGCGGCGTTGCGTTTTCCTGATCGCGTGCGCGCGGTAATTTTGGGCGGGCTCGGCATTCATCTCGTTGAGGGTAACGGATTGCCGCCAGGTATCGCCGAAGCGCTCGAAAGCAAAACACCGGAAACGCTGACTGATCCGACGCAGCGCATGTTTCGTGTTTTCGCCGAAAAGAATGGCGGTGATCTCAAAGCCTTGGCCGCCTGTATGCGCGGCTCGCGGCGCGGTTTGACCGCAGCGGATGTCGCAACATTACCGATGCCGGTTCTCGTTGCTGTCGGCAGTCAGGATTTGATTGGTGGTGACCCGCATCGCTTGGCCGCCCTAATTCCAAAGGGCCAGGCTTTCGTCATCGAAGGGCGTGACCATAATCTCGCGGTCGGGGATCGTACACATAAGGCCGCAGCGCTTGAATTTCTAAGCCAAAGGCCTTGAGTGATTGCCAGAATGGCCCTTCATACCTAGATAGAAGTCTCAAGCGTCTCTCACGGAACTGGATCGATGCAAGCCAAGGAACTCGAAGCCCTGACAGCCGACCGCGCGGTCGCCGATCCGATCTGGGTTCATATCAGGAGTGAGGCGGCGGATATTCTCTCGTCCGACGCCGATCTCGCTCGGCTGGTGCGATCAAATGTTCTCGATCAACCGAGTTTTGATCGCGCTGTGATTGAACGTTTAGCCGCGCGGCTTGATCATCCCGATGTGCCGCGCGCTTTGATCGTTGAGATTTTTTCGTCGCTCGCCGCGTCTGATGCTTCGATTGGCGAAGGTTTCCGGGCTGATCTGATGGCTGTTGCGGATCGTGATCCGGCGTGCACGCGTTTTGTGGAACCGCTTCTTTATTTCAAAGGCTATCATGCGTTGCAGACGCATCGCTTTGCTCATGCGTTGATGCGACAGGGGCGGAAAGATTTTGCGCTCTATCTGCAAAGCCGTTCTTCTGAAATTTTCCAGACGGATATCAATCCCGATGCCCGTATTGGGCGCGGTGTGTTTCTTGATCACGCGACAGGTCTTGTCGTGGGGCAGACAGCGGTGATCGAAGATGATGTCTCGATCCTGCAAGGCGTGACCTTAGGCGGCACGGGCAAAGCCACAGGTGATCGCCATCCGAAAATCCGGCGCGGTGTTCTGATTGGCGCGGGTGCAAAAATTCTTGGCAATATTGAAGTGGGCCAATGCGCACGGGTAGCCGCTGGATCGGTCGTTCTAAAAGACGTGCCGCGCAACGTAACGGTTGCGGGCGTGCCGGCAAAAATTGTCGGCGAGTCGGGCTGCGCCGAACCGGCGCGGACGATGGATCAAATTCTGGCCGATAAGAGCGGCGGCGCCGCCTAAGATAGGTTTGGGGTTGCGGCGCGCCCGAGGAAGTGGCATTCGAAAGCTGATAAGACCATTTTCTCATCAATAGGCAGCAGTTCCATGGACAAGGCAGAACTCTTAAAACTTCAAACCTATCTTCGTCGCTTGTTCGGCAATGCGAATATCAAAGTCGTGCCGCGTCCGAAAAAGACCGACTCTGCCGAAGTGATGATTGGTGAAGAATTTATCGGCGTTCTCTCGCTTGATACGGAAGATGGGGATCGCTCTTACGCGCTCACCATGTCGATCCTCGATATCGATCTCGAAGGGATCGAGTGAGACACTGAACAGTAAAGGGGCTTTGTCATGCCGCTCTATGCGCTCGATGTAAAAAGCCCGAAACTCGCTGATGCGGCGAGTATTTTTATTGCGCCTGACGCGCATGTAATTGGTGATTGTCGGCTTGGTGCCGATGTCAGCATCTGGTTCGGCGCTGTTCTACGCGGTGACAATGAGCCAATTATCATTGGCAACAGAAGCAATATTCAAGAAGGCGCGGTGCTTCATACCGATCCGGGTTTCCCGCTTGAGATTGGTGAGGAATGCACCATTGGCCATCGTGCGATTTTGCATGGATGTGTGATCGGTGACGGATCGCTCGTCGGCATGGGTTCAACGATTCTGAATGGTGCGCGTATCGGGCGGGGGTGTCTCGTTGGTGCGAACTCACTCGTGACCGAGGGCAAAGAATTCCCCGATTATTCTTTGATTGTGGGCTCGCCGGCAAAAGCGATCCGCACGCTGGATGAAGACGCTGTCGCAAAGCTTCGGCAATCGGCAGATAACTATGTGCGCAATGGCAAGCGCTTTGCCGCGCATCTCACGCGGATCGATTGAATCAAAAAATTCCGCAACAAATTAGCCGATTAGTTCTGGCCTGAAGCGGTGAGGGTGGCATTAGACGGATCGCCGATCCGTTGCCAGACATTCGGATTTTGCTCCGACTGCATTTTCACGAAGACGTAATTCGTCGATTTCCAGCCGAGAACTTTATCGGTACGATTATCAAGAACGAAATCACCGCGATTGGTTCTCAAAGTCAGAACCGCATGACCGGCACCATTCTCGTCAGTCACCACGGTCATGAGCAGGGCCTGACGGGGCAAACCATTTTCAATGAGCTGCTTGCGCTTTTGAAGAGCGAAATCTTCGCAATCGCCAGAGCCCGATGTTGGATAATCCCAACGTTCGATAACTTTATAGATTTCACGATCATCAGCTTCGCGAACGCTCGAATTGATATCGTGATTAATCACTTCGATCGTCGACCACAGCGCCGGCGTGAGCACGACAGGTTCTGGCGCAACTGTAGCTACATCGCAGTCTTCGTGATGACGCGTGCAGAAATCAGCCCAACCCCAGGGTGCTTTTGTCTCGCCATGCGGCAAAGCAAAGCTTGCGACTTGTGGCAGACGGGCGTGCGTATCTTGCACGCTGCGTCCAGCCAAAGCTGGACCGCATGCCAAAGCCAGAAGGGCCACAATAAGGGCGCGCTTATGATGAGAGCCACCGATCATGGGGAACACCCCTATCGGGGCTTCTGCGGATACTCAATGAAAAAATTAAGAAAGAGTTAATTTGCTTAAAGTGGCGATGGCGCTCGTAAAAAGAGAAGCTTAAGGTTTCGCTTCGAGCGACTTTGCATGAAAGCAGAGCGAAATTGGGGGATATTGATGAAAAAGCGGGTTCTGATTACGGCGGGTGCCGCGGGTATTGGCCGGGCGATGGCTGAAGCCTTCCTTGCCGACGGCGCCGATATTTGGGTTACGGATGTTGATGAGGCCGCGCTTAAGACGGTGCCGTCTTCAATTCGTGCGACCCGTGCCGACGCCTCTAACGAAGAGGATATGGCACGTTTGTTTGGAGAGATCGAAACCGCTTGGGGTGGGGTCGATGTGCTCTGCGCCAATGCAGGCGTTTCCGGTCCCACAGCTTTGCTTGAAGACATGCCCCTTAAAGGATGGCGTGAGTGTATCGCGGTTAATCTCGATGGTGCGTTTCTCGCCGTTCGTTATGCGACCCCAATGATGAAGGCGCAGAAGAAGGGCGTGATGATCTTCACCTCATCAACAGCGGGGCTTTATGGGTTCCCTAACCGCTCTCCCTATGCAGCCGCGAAATGGGGCGTTATCGGTCTCATGAAAACAGCAGCGATGGAGCTTGGCCCTTATGGTATTCGCGCCAACGCGATTTGTCCCGGTTCGGTTGAGGGGCCACGCATTGAGCGTGTGCTGGAGCGTGAAGCGGCGCTGAAAGGCACTACGCGTGATGCGATCTATGAGGGTTATGCATCCGGCACGTCGATGAGAACTTTTGTCGAGGCGCGTGATGTTGCAGCTATGGCGCAGTTTTTGGCGAGTGATGGCGCGCGTTATGTTTCAGGACAAGTGATTGCCGTTGACGGCCACACCGAAAATCCTGATCCGAAAGTGTAGAGGCACGCGGTCTATCGCATCGACCGCGCGCGCATTTAAAACCGATCTCAGCCGAGACGATTGCTCACATGGGCAAGCATTGTATACACGCGGCCTTCCGGCGATGAGAGGATGGAGCGTGTGATTGCGCCATCAGCGTCAGTCACCGTGAGATCTTTCAACACCGCTTCAAAACGGTTCGCATAAGAGTTCAAGCTCGTACGGAATTTTTCATCCGCTTGATAGAGCGCGCTCAATTCAGCGAAACGACGTTGGCCACCCAAGGTGTAGAGTGAGCGTGAGAAGGACACATTCTCGCCGCGCAGATAGGCTGCCCAGAGCGCCGAAACCGCATCATCATTCATCAATGACCGGACATCAGCAAGAAGCTGCGCGATCGGTTCGGTCGGTGTTGAAACCGGCGTTGATGCAACGGGTGGCATAATCGGCCGCGTCTTTTCAACAGGGGCGGAGACAGGAGCCGGTGTTGGTTGAACACGGGGTGCTTCTTGTCTTTGCGCAGGAGTCGTCTTCACTTCATCTTGCGAGGCACGATCAAGAAGATCAGACAACCAACCGCTTCTCGGATCACGCGACGGCGTTTGCGCCGGTGTGGGACGAGCAGTTGTTGCGACAGGCTCCGGTCTCGCTTGTGGCATCACCGGCGGTACATAAGGCTTGTCTTCAATCTTCGGCTTTACCGGTTGAACGGTGTCACGTGCAACGACGTCAGGACGCGCGATCATTGGTGAGCGCGGTGCTTCGATTGGCGCAGCCGGACGCTGGACGGGCGTGAAGCTGCGTTCTGGCGTTTTCTCAGGAGCGACCGGAGCAGGGCGCTGCTCCACGGGCTTTGCCGTATCGGTTACGCGGCTTGAGGCTGCCATGATCGCGTTGAGTTCGCCGAGTGCACGAATTTGTTCGCTGACGGCACGCTTAAGCGCTGCTGACTGTTCTTTTGTTTCATTCGGCAGAATGGTGACGCTCTTCGTGATGTCTTCACGCGCGGCATCAACTTCCTGCGCGATCGACTCGGTGAGGCTTTTGACATCGGCGGCGGTCTTTTCAAACCGACCAACCAACTGACCAAGAAGCTCGCTCATCTCGGCAAGAGCCTCGGTAGAGACGGCACGAACTTGATCGACCGTGCGCTCCTTCTCTGCATCTGCTTCTGCGCGAACCGTATCAAATTGCTCGCGCATGGTTTGGCTTGCGACGGTGGCGGCATCGCTCATGATGTCGCGGATCGAACCGGCACGATTTTCAATCGCCATCAATGCGCCATTGAGGTGGAGCGCGAATTTCTCGGCAACGGTCTCAACATTGTTGAAATGTTCATTGAGGGTGCGGGTGAGGACCTCGATCGACGCTTTGCGGTTTTCGAGATCGGAGCCCAGACGGCCTTCGATGCTGCCGAGCGACTGCGCGGCGTTTTCAAGAATTTCAACATGTTCGCGGGTGACAGACGACACAGCGCGGGTTCTTTCATCAAGCACATCGATGAGCGCGCGTGTTTCGTGAATACCTGTCGCGGTAACTTCACGCATAGATTCGATCTGCTCGAGGAGGAGGCTTGCCGAATGAGCAGCATCTTCCTTGATGACGGTGCCCGCATGGGCGAGGCCGATAACGCGGTCGGCCAGTTTGCTTTCGAGTTCGCCGATTGATTGATTGGCCTGTTCGACGAGCGTGCGCACAATGTGGCTGGCGTCCGACATTTTCTGCAGGGTAACGAGTGTTTCGCTTTGCAAGCGGTCGGCTGTGCCGCTCAGAATATCGGCGGTATGCGAGCCCACTTGAGCAATCGTATCGGTGATGTTTCCGGCATTCGATTGCAGAGCAGAAATCAGTGAGGTGCCCTGCGTGTCGAGTGTCGTTGAAAGACGCGAGATCGCTGAATTCAACGCACCCGAAATCTTTTCCGTATGGCCTTCGAGGCTTACGCCGAATGTGTTGCTCTGATCGCCAATGACCGCGCTGATGGTTTCAAGGCGCGTGACGATGTTGTCTTCGAAGTGACGAACCTGACCTTCGAATGTATTGGCGATGTCGATTGCCTTCTCGCCAAGGATTTCATTGATTTCGATGGCGCGGACGGCGAGCGATTGCGCGACCGTATCGGCGCGGTCCGACATCACGCGGCCAAGCTCTTCCGTCTTGGTTTCGATTGTGTTGCCGATGGCAAGGCTTGAACGCTGCAAAGTCTGCTCGAGATTATTCGAACGTTCCGACATGGCTTCCATGAGAACGTTGGTACGCTCCACAAGGCCTTGGTCAACGCGCGTAAAGAGCGCTTCGATGCCTTCGACAACGGCCACGCTCTTCTCGCGTGAGTTGGATTCAATCGCAGCCAGTTGCGATTCAATGATGGTTGAAGCGTTTTTGGCTTGCTCGACGAGACGATCGGAGAGGGCGCGACCTTCGGTTGAGAAGAGATGGGCGACTTCGCCCAAACGCGCTTCGATTGTTGTCGTGAAGTTGGTCGTGTTGCGTTCGATACGCTCAGCAAGTTGATTACCGCTGGTATCAAGCACACGCTCAAGATTGGTGAGATTTTGCGTGATATTCGAATTGATCTCGCTGCTTCGACCAAGAATATTCGTTTCGAAGTCATTGAGACGACGATAGAGCGCTTCGCTGAGTGCGCCGCCCTTAACAATAATGGTCTTCTCGAAGGTTTCGATCTGTCCGCCGAGTTTCTCATTGATGCGCGCACCGCCTTGATCAAGCGTCGCGGTGATTGAGCCGAGATAATGAGAGAGATTCTGATCGAGCGTTGAAGCGCCCTCACGGATCGTAGATTCAAGCGCGGCGACGCGACCGCCGATGGCTTGGTCAATGCGGGTTGAGTAGCTCGACAGATTGGCTTCAATCTGTTCAGTGTTACGCTGCAAACTCACATTCAAGAGATTTGTGCCGGTCTGGAAGGACTCGGTCACGGCAGCGATCTTTTCGCCAATCGATTGGCCCATGGTCGAGCTTGCACCGACCAGCGTTTCTGAAAGCGTCTGTGAATGATTTGTGAGAACTGTGTCGAGCTGTTGCGTTTCGCGCGACAGGGAGTCGATTAACATACCCGACGTTGATGAAATCTGGACACGGATGGCATCAGCTTCGCGTGAAAACTCGTTTTTGATTTTCTGTGTCTGGCTGCTGACGGCATCCACGAGATCGTCGAGGCCTTCGCTGAACACACTGCGGGAAGCGGCCAATTTGTCATCCATGATGACGGCGAGGCGGCTCACGCTGTTATCAATGCCACGCTCAAGCGTTTCGGCTTGATGTTCGATAGTCGAGCGGATCGATTCACTCATATCGGCGATACGTGAAACGAACATATCGGAATCTGAGGTGACTTGTTCTTTCGCGCGTTCGGACGCGTTCTCAATTGCATGCACCATCGTTTCGGCGCGACCAACGATTTCACGAACGAGATTATCACCTGTTGATGCCAAGCGATCTGTTACCGCTTCAGATTTCTCTTCAAGCGCATCGACGATATTTTTGCCGATCTGGGAGAGTTGCGACGAAACGACATCATTCGTCTGCGTCAGATTTCGTAACAGTGTATCGCTCTTCTCAGAAATCACATCGATCATCGTTTCGCCGGTGCGTCCGAGTGTGGCGGCAATCGTGGCGGTCTTCTGATCAATCGCGCCAGCCACTTTCGAGCCTGCATCATCAACAAGTGCCGTGATGCGCGTCATGGCCTGATTGATCTCGCGGCCGAGATGCTCATGTGTCGTTAAAATCGATGAACGAATATGTTCAGCATTTGATGAAATCGCATCGCGTTGCAGGCCCAATTCGTCAATCAACGCGCGAATACGCACTTCGTTCTGGCCATAGGCGCGTTCGAGCGTGGCAATTTCATTATGCACCATTGCTTCGAGTTCGCTGGCGCGAGCAACAGCACGCTCCATGCCATCGCCCATCGCGGCGACTTCACGACGAACAACTTGCGAGAGTGAGACAACCGCTTCGGTGGTTGCCGCTTCTGGCTGGGCCAAACGCAATGCCACTTGCGTCATTGAATTCGCAATCGTGCGCATTTCGGCGGCACGAACGGAGGCGAGCGCCAAAAGGAAGAAGAGAACAACAGGCAGCGTGAGGCCAACGACGAGGAAAGGAATAATCGCAGACGATTCAGCTGACGAGAATGCATTGCCGAAAAGATCGGGGTGAACAATAAGCGCAATCGCTACGGACAAAATCCATGCGCCTGAGGCGATAGCGGCAAAAAGATAAGGACGGCGCGAGGGACGCGCCTGCAAAGTTTGGATGATTTCACCAACCGCTTTGCGGTCATCATTGGCAGCAAGGCCGGGGAAGGGGCGATCAAGATCTTGAACGGGTGGACGGAGATCCGCATCCACACGTGTCTTCACTGACGCGCGCGCAGTTTGGCTCGTTGAGCGTGATCCCAAATCGTCACCTGATTTAGGTTCGCCTGCTTCCGACGCCGCAGACGGATTGATCGACTGCGTCAAAGCTTCCTCAATCGCGGAGAGTGCCGCTTCGGCCGAATCCGAGATTTTCGTGTGCGTAGCCATGATTGTCTTACCGCTCCAAACTGAATTTTAGGCCGGGGTTCACCCCTTCGCAGTCTAACTTTTGGGGTGGGTCTTGAACACCCGGCCGTAATAAATAGTGAAAACGTCGTTAACGGGGGTGTTTTTAGGCGAAATCGCCCTATATCACTCTATAATCTCGCGAATTCTGTCCAAACTTGACGAAATTCCTCGTCAAAGGGGCGCGCTTCCTGTATCGAGCCGCGAGGGTTTTAACGCCGACATTATGAGGGTCCTATGGCAAAAATTCAATTCATTGATTTCGGCGGTACGGCGCGGACAGTTGAGGCTGAGCCCGGCTCGACCGTTATGGAAGCGGCGATCAAGAATGGCGTTCCGGGGATCGAGGCCGAATGTGGTGGTGCCTGCGCCTGCGCCACCTGCCACGTCTATATCGAGCCTGATTGGCAGGAAAAAGTTGGCGCCCCGTCCTCGATGGAAGAGGATATGCTCGATTTTGCCTATGATGTGCGCCCAAATTCCCGCCTTTCTTGCCAAATCACCGTGACCCAAGAGCTTGATGGTCTCTCGGTGCGGACCCCGGAAAAACAGGCCTGAGGGATCGCGCCTTTCGAACCGCCTTTTTATAGAAAGTCCCGAGAACGCCATGACCGAGACAATTAAAACCGATTGCCTGATCATCGGAGCGGGGCCCGTGGGCCTATTTGCGGTCTTTGAATTAGGGCTACTCGATATCAAGGCGCATGTGGTTGATATTCTTGATAAAATTGGCGGACAATGCGCCGAGCTTTATCCGGAAAAGCCGATCTACGACATTCCGGGCTTTCCGACGGTTACGGGGCAGGGTCTCATCGACAATCTCATGAAGCAGATTGAGCCTTTTGGGCCGGTCTTTCACGTGAATGAAATGGTGGCCGAGGTGCAAAATCTCGGCACACCGACCGCGCCCCTGTTCCGGGTCAAAACTGACGCCGATACAGTGTTTGAGGCCAAAACCATCGTGATTGCCGCCGGCGGCGGCTCTTTTCAGCCCAAAAAGCCTCCTATTCCCGAAATTGAGACCTATGAGCGCGAGAGCGTCTATTACGCTGTCCGGAAGATCGAGACCTTCCGCGGGCGCTCGGTCCTGATTGTTGGCGGTGGGGATTCCGCCCTCGACTGGACACTCAATCTTGTGCCGGTCGCAAAACGCGTCACCTTGATGCATCGCCGCGACGATTTCCGCGCTGCGCCCCATAGTGTCGAGCAGATGCGCGCGCTGGTGCACGACGGCGCCATGGATCTCCGGATTGGACAGGCGACCAGGCTTGAAGGGCAGAATGGCCGTCTCGAACAAGTGATCTGCCGCGATAATGACGGCGGCGAGTTCGCGGTTGCCTGCGATGCGATGCTGCCCTTCTTCGGATTGACGATGAAGCTCGGCCCCATTGCGGATTGGGGCCTATCGCTTCATGAAAATCTGATCCCCGTCGATACGGAAAAATTCGAAACCTCGGTTCCCGGTATTTTTGCGATTGGTGATATCAACACCTATCCCGGTAAACTGAAGCTGATCCTCTCAGGCTTCCATGAGGGGGCGTTGGCGGCGCAAAAAGTGCAGCGTTATGTCTATCCCGACCGCCGCGTCACTTTCCAATATACAACCTCCTCCACGAGCCTGCAGAAAAAGCTCGGCGTGGCGTGAGGTCGGGAACATGCGCAGGCATGATCCAAATCAAGGCGTAAGCCTGACAATCGCCGCACTCTGACCTGATGCTGCGCTATAGGCGCGCGCTTGGTCAGGAGGCATTTATGTTTACGTCGATTGTTGTTCCGGTTGATCTGTCCGAAATTGAGATTTCGAAACTCGCGCTTGAACGGGCGTCAACGCTTGCGAGCGTTTCGAACGCGTCATTGCATCTTGTTTATGTGCGTTCGATTTTGCCGATTACTTTTATGGAATATGTCCCGCCATCTTTTGATGAAGAGCAACAGGCGGATTGCGAGAAGCGTATGAAGGAGCTCGTGGCTTCGCTCACGATCGCCGATAAATCAAAGGTTACCTCGGCTGTGCGTATGGGATCGGTTTACAACGAAGTATTAGCAGAGGCGGAAGAGAAAAAAGCAGATCTGATCGTTGTGGGATCGCATCGTCCCGCCATGGCGACTTATCTTTTAGGATCAAACGCGACGACGATCGTGCGTCACGCCCCTTGTTCGGTACTCGTTGTTCGCCCCCTGAGCTAACGACCTAATTTATAAGTTTTAGGTGCGTCGTGTGTCATCATGCACCCGATACTCGGTCTCGATAACGGTTTCACGCTCATCATAAGAGTTTGATGCGGTGCGCAATGCTTTTAAAAAACGCCAACGCAGATAAAGGCCGATACCAATAAAGATCGGAGCAAGGACAAGAAGAAGGCTTGCACTTACAAGAAACAAGACGAAACCGGCAACCGCAATGGCGACGGAGACAAGTGCTATCATCCAGCCGGGCACGGCCTGGACAACGAACCGGCCCCCTTGCGTGCGGCGGATTGAGTCATAATCTTGTTGCATGTGCCGTCGATTCCCGTGAAACATAAGTCTAAATAACCGTCCAAACATGGCAATTGAATGTCTATAGTCAATGCCGGAGGGGCGGAATTCTTTTGGGGTGGACTCGAGCACTAAGGGTTTCCGGGGCTTTTTGATGTTGCGTCTTTTGCTTTTCCGCCATGGCCGCGCAGTTTCGCATGATCAGGGGCCGGATATATCTCGTTCGCTCACCGAGACGGGTCGGCGTGAGAGTATTGAGATTGCGAAAGCATTGCATGAAGGTGGGGTTGTCCCCGATTTGGTTTTGGTTTCACCTGCAATAAGAACACGTGAAACCTGGGACAATGCGAAGGTGTTTTTCCCGTCATCCGAAATCCGCTTTGAACGCGATCTCTATCTCGCGGTACCGGACACGATACTTTCTCTTATTCATGCGATTGAGGAGGGGCCAAAGACGGTGATGATCATTGGCCATAATCCGGCTTTGCATGATTTGGCTTTGGACTTCTTTGGCTTTGGCGATCGTTATGCCTTTGCGCGCTTGCGCGATGAGTTTCCAACATCGGGTTGCGCTGTTTTCGATTTTGATGTGGCATCATGGGCCGCGCTTGCGCCCAACAAGGGGCGACTTGACCGCTTTCTTGTTCCTCCAGAGGAATGAGTGATGCGGCAAATTTTGCCGCATGAGCCGTCACTTTTTTCCCCTCGTGTTTTCGTACATTCAATATTTTCCTTTTTGAATCAATAAGCCGCAATCGGCATGGTCTTTGCGTTTCAGCTTTGCGAGGCATTTTCTTTTTTGGAAATTTTTTGGAAAAGCATAACGGAGACCACAATGGGAATTTTGGGCGCAATGCAAACGGCGGTTTCGGGAATGCAGGCTCAAGCCTATGCGCTCGACAATATTTCCGGCAATATCGCCAATTCGCAAACGATTGGCTTCAAGCGTATCGATACCAGCTTTCAGGATCTCGTTCCTGACCTTGCGCTCTCGACGCGATTGACGGGTGGTGTAAGTGCCATTTCGCAAACAACAAATTCTGTGGCAGGCGCATTCCGCTCGACGGGTGTAACTACAAATGTGGCGCTCTCTGGTGACGGCTTCTTTGCCGTTAGCAAGAAAACGGCTGATGCTACCGGCACGGTTTCGTTTAGCGCATCGCCCTATTTTACAAGACGCGGTGATTTTAGCGTTGATGTAAATAACAACCTCGTGAATGGTGCGGGCCAATATCTTATGGGTTACGCGATCGACTCGACATCCGGAAATGTTAAAGATGGTGTCGTTAAAACAATTCAAATTCCCTCGACGGATCTTGCTCCAGCTGCGACGACGGCGATTGATTACGAGGGTAATCTTCCCGTAACGCCCACCAATGAATTACAATCAAAAGGAACACTAGCAGCATCGACGGCTGGTGGAACGATTACAGCCGCTAATGAAAGTTCATTTCTCGATAAGACAATTTCCGGTGGGTCTTTGACGATTTATGATTCATCCGGAACGGCGATGAATTTACAAATGCGCTGGGCAAAAACAGCGTCTGGACAATGGGATCTTTATTATCTCTCAAATAGTGCGGCAACGGGCACGCAGGCAAAATGGACGAGTCTGGGCCCCTCGGCAACATTCGATACATCGGGTAAATTAACATCAACGTCACCTCTTAGCGCGACACTCTCAATCGATGGAAAAACAACGGGTGGTGCGGTTGCAATTACAATTGCTAACCTATCCCAATATGGCGACGCGAATGGGGTGTTTAGACAGTCGAGCATTTCTCAGGATGGTCATTCCTCTGCAAGTTTGACAGGGATGGAAATCGGCTCGCAAGGCCGTGTTTATGCGCGATATTCGAATGGCATGCAGATCCCCGTTGCTGATATTGCGATTGCCCATTTTAACGGCGAGGAAGCATTAAAACGTGGTGATGGCGGTGCCTACGAAGTCTCCGATCAATCCGGCGAGCCAATTTTCGGCATGAATGGTTCGTCGATCATGGTGGGTGGTGTCGAAGGCTCGAATGCCGATATTTCGCAGGAATTCACCCGCATGATTGCAACGCAGCAGGCCTATTCAGCGAATGCCAAAGTCATTTCAACCGCGCAGGAAATGATGACGGAAGCGGTCAATGTGATCCGTTAAATTTGAATGATCGCTCTAAAGGGATTTTAAAGTCGCTATGGTTTGATGCGATGTCGCGCATGATGCCGGACGCGGCCTTCCCATGAATTGAGCACGAAGGATAAGGTCTATGGGTCTTTTTTCCGCACTCAATACTTCGACGGATGGGCTTCGTCGCAGCCACGACGCCTTGACTGTCATCTCGCAAAACGTATCGAATGCGAATAATCCGACTTATGTGCGGCGCGATTTTATTTACGGGGAGAGTCCGGTCGGCGATCAGGTGCGTCGCGCGCTAGAGCCCTATATGCAAAAGCAGGTTTGGCGTGAGTCGGCCGCCACCGGCTTTTCGACGGCGCAATCCGACTTTATGACACAACTCGATCAGCTTTATGGTGCACCTGACTCTCCGTCGAATTTATCTGCGAGTTACAACCAGTTTTATTCAGCGCTGCAATCCCTTCGATCAGATCCTTCAGCTACTCAACAATCGGTTTTATTATCTGCGGCAAAAAATCTCACGTCAAAACTGAATGGTTTGAGTGATGATATTCAATCGCTGCGGTCAAGCGTTGAAGATGCTTTGGCAAGCGACGTTGTCGAAGCAAATGATACGTTATCAACGCTCGCTGGACTCAATAAGAAAATTGGAAATGCCGGGATATCGCCCGATCCGTCATTATTGGACGCGCGCGATGCAGCAATCAAGACTTTGTCGTCCATGATGGACATCACGGTGAATCAAGCGAGCGATGGCACCGTGACGCTCACAACGACAAACGGGAATACGTTGCTTGACGCCTCGGGTGCCCGAAATCTGTCTTTCGACTCGCGTGCGCCTTTGACGGCCAATTCAAGCTATAATCCCATATCCACACTTCGTACTGTCGGAACCGTTTCGCTTTCGGGAGGCGGCGCGGGAAGCGTGGATTTGATTGCCGCCGGCGCTTTGAAATCGGGGCGTCTTGGCGGCTTGATTGATCTACGTGATCGCGCGCTGGTAACAGCGCAATCGCAGCTTGATGATATTGCCGCGGGTCTCTCTTCGGCACTCTCCGATAATGATCGTGCGTCCACGCCGGTGACAGGTGGGTATGATCTCGATATCACAGGCTTGCAGCCGGGTAATCGTATTGCGCTTTCCTATAAGGATTCTTCCGGAACTGACCGCAAAGTGACGATCATAAGAGTTGATGATTCTTCAGCACTCCCCTTGGCGAATACGGCAACGGCTGAACCCAATGACTCTGTAATCGGTATCAGCTTCGCCGGCGGTGTTGCCGGAGCACAGGCAGGGCTTCAATCAGCGCTTGACGCCGTTGGGGCAGGATTAACCGTTGCTGTGGGAACCGGCGGGGCGTTGAGAATTACCGCTTCTGGCGCGGCTTCGGTCACTTCTCTTTCAACACGCATCACAACAACCAATTTGACTGGCTCAGGAACCGCTCTGCCCTTCTTTGTTGATAGCGGGAATGGATCAATTGCTTTCACCGATTCATTGGACTCACCGCCACAGAGAACCGGCTTTGCTAGTCGGATTGCCGTTAATCCGTCTCTCCTTGCTAATAGTTCCTATCTCACGATTTATCAGAGTCCTGCCAATCAAGCGGCGGATACGACCCGTCCCACTGATCTTATTGATCGCCTCGACAAAACAGCTCTTGAGTCATCCCAAAACTCTAATCTTGGCTTATCAGGATCCTCTGTTTCCCTGTCTCAACTAATCAAACAAACACTTCAGGTGCAGGCTAATGAGATAAGGCGGGTTTCATCAATGAATGAAACGCAAAAGACCGTTCAAGCCGCAATTGACTCGCGTTTCTCTTCCATGTCCGGCGTTCAACTCGATCAGGAACTATCGGATATGACGCAATTGCAAAATGCGTATACGGCCAATGCGCGCGTTCTCTCCGCAGTGAAAGACATGTTCGATGTCTTGATGCGGATTTAGGGAAAGGTCATTTGATGCCTTTGATTGGACCAAACGGCGGATCAGGTTTTTCAACATCGCGGTCAATTGCTGATCTACGAGAACAGATTAACAGTCTTTCGCGTCAGCTTACAACAGGCAAAAAGGCCGCAACGATTTCTGAATTAGGTAATTCCGTTGCGCGCACCGTGGATCTCCGATCCCGACTATCACGCTTGAGTGTTTATGATGACGCTATTCAATCCGCGAATTCGGATTTGCAGACCATTGCCAATGGCATAAATTCTTTTTCAAAGACATCAGGTCAGATTTTAACAAATACATTGAGTTTGGCCACAACGCCTGACTCAACCAATCGATCGACTGTGAAGACTGATTTGCGGCGTCAGTTTACGGAGTTAGTCGATTTTCTTAACATAGACAGTAACGGCAATTATGTGTTTGGCGGCAAGAATGTCGGTTCTGAATCGGTTCTTGATGCCACAACGATCCTTGACGGGAGTGGCACCAAAGCGGGGCTTACGCAGTATATCTCGGAAAGACAGGCCGCTGATCTTGGGTCTAACAATCAAGGTCGGCTTCAACTTTCAAATTCTTCGACTACGATATCATTAGCCGAAACCGTAGCAGGAAGTGTGTTTGGGTTTACTCTCAAGGGTGTGACATCGCAGGATGCAAATATCGTCGCGAATGGGCCCTCTGGTACGCCGCCGCAGGTATCGTTCATTGTAAACGCGCAGCCTGAGTCTAATGCGATATTGACGCTGACACTTGGGCTCCCCGATGGCTCGACACAAGACGTTACCTTAACGGCTACCGGAGGTAGTGGAACCAATAGCTTTGCGATAGGAACGACGGCTGCAAATACCGCAAGCAATATCGCCACAGCGCTTCAATCAGCGCTTGTTACAACAGGAAAGGTGCAATTGTTTGCGGCGTCAGCCAAAGCAGCCGCTCTCGACTTTTTCAAAGGTTCGACAACAAATCCACCAAAGCGTGTCGTAGGTCCCCCTTTTGACAGCGCCACCGCATTCACAGCCGGAACGGCAGCCAATACTATTCTTTGGTATCAAGGCACAGATGACACGAATGACTCGCGCAATGATCGGGTCACAAAAATCGATGAGCGCGTTTCGATTGGTGTGGGCGTCCGGGCAAATGAAGCCGGTTTTGTCGAGGCGCTGGCAGGAACGGCTTTGCTTGCCGTGACAAATTTCTCGACAACCGACGAAACCCTCGCAAAGGAACAATTTATAGATTTGCGCGATCGAGCTCGCGAAAGCCTCACACAGTCAAAGACAGATGTAACAAATACAAATGTTTCTGTTTTGATGGTACAGAAATCGGCTAAGTCCCGAGGGGATGATCAAAAAGCCCAGAAAACAGTTTTTGAGACAGCGATCGCTACCATCGAAGATGCGCCCCTCGATCAAACCGCTGTCTCATTGACAAGCGTGCAAACCCAGTTGCAAGCTCTTTATCAGCTGACCGCAAAATTGCAGTCACTTTCGCTTGCCAATTATCTCTAATCTACAATTAAGCAGCCGCTTTGGGCATGACCTGAAGGCCGGCGGCAATGTTGCGGTTGATTTCGATGAGCACATTGAGATCTTCGCGTTTAGGTTCAACGATCAAATCGAGCGATCGGTTGAAGATAAAAATCGCAATGAGTGAGATATTGCGGCGAAGCTCGGCGGGCAGGGGTGAGTCATCTTCCGTGGCAGAGGTCGCTAGAATGGTCCATAGTTTACGATTGTAAGCCAAAGCGGCATCAAGATCAGAATTATCCGTGTCCCATTGATCCTGAACGGTCTTCAATCTGATTGCGGCCTTCATAAGAACCGCGGCTTCCAACTCCCGTTGGCTCGTTCCGGTTATCGCAGTCTTGGCGTAAGCGTTCTGGGGATAGGACATGGGACAAAAGCTCCTGTTCATAATCGATAAGCGCGCGTGTGGCTTTGATGGCTTTATAGGCGTCGCCTTCAAGCACATGACGTGTGATGATGTTCAAATGTGGCCAAGCGCTTGGCGCAGCCGTCATAAATTCTTCGGTGAGATTCATGAACGCATCGCGATGAGGTCCAATGTCCCGATCAAGATACATGAGCTGCAAAACGAAATAGATCCGCTTGGCAGGGGAGTTGGCTTCGGCCGTCGTCATAATATCGCGTTCACGCATGATCGGCACATTGCCTTCGATTACAAAGCGGCAACGCGTATCTCCATTGCGAAGAACGGCTCCGCCGATCACAATGCGTTCATGCGGTTTGAGTTCGACTTTGAGGGCCATTGAGCGCTCCGGGGGAAAGACGGGCCCGGAATGTCCGGGCCCGTCGATCATGCCGTCGATAGTCTTAAAAACTAATTTACGTTACGTCAGTTTTAGAAGAGACGGGTAATCGCGGCGTTCGCTTGCGAAGCGAGCGACAAGGCTGTCTGCGACAATTGCTGCTGCGTATTGAGCGCCAGAAGATTGGCCGATTCTTCATTTTGATCAGCCATGGTGAGCGCATCTGCCCCTGAGTTCAGCGTATTAATCATCGCATTTGTGAAGCTTGTCCGATTCTGAATCACGGTCTGGTTTGACGAGAAAATGGCAGCCTGCGATGAAATCTTATCGATAGCACGTTTCAGATTAGCCGAGGCGACATCAACATCATCATTGCTGATGAAGCTGTGGGTCGCGTTGGCAATCCCCAATTCACCATTGGCTGTATAGTTGACGCTCTTCACTGTCACCGAGCTTGTGCCTGATTCATTGAAAGTGACCTTAAGATCGCCACCCTGCAATAGATTGACGCCGTTATAGCTTGAATCTTGAATTGTTTGGTCAATCTGTTTCAGGATTTCGTCGAACTGCGTTGATAAAGATTTACGTGTCGAGTCAACGAAAGCCGTTCCTGCTACGGCTACCGCGCTGCCTTCAACGGTTTTGGTACCAAGCAGTTTTTGTAGCGCTGTGTCCGTGTCATCCGATTTCAAATCAACGGTTTTGCCCGATGAGGATGTAATCTGCAGATTTCCGCCGACGAGCGCGGCGCGTACTGCTGTACCCGAACCATTCGGATTGAGTGTCGTATTTGTGTTAATGCCATCGATAATATCTTGCACTGTGGTGGTGGCACCCAATGTTACAACATCAACTGCGGTACCCCCTGCAACGGAGAGCTGAATCTTCTTTGCCGTTGTCATACCGACATCGCCGACCACTTTGGCATCGGACTTAAGGGGCGTTGTCAAAGTTCCAGTCAAAGTATTGCTCTGACCTGCTTGGCTTGCTTTACCGACAATCTGAATGAGCGATTTAATAGAGTCCATACCCTTCGATGTTGTTTGAAGAACTTGTGAGGCCTGATTCATATCGTCAAGCAGGCTTTGCAAATTGCTCGCACGGCTGGAAAGGCTTGCAGCACGGAAATAGCTGTTTGGGTTATCAAGCGCCGTGCCTACGCGTTTGCCGGTAGCAAGACGGAGCTGCGATTGCTGCACAGCCTGTTGGTTTTGTTGCAGCGTGTAGAGCGCGCCGCGCATACTGTTAGAGAGTGAGATAGCCATTGTGTCGAAACCTTCTGGTTAGTGAATGGAGATCGAACGCTTCTGCGCTGATCAATGGCTTTCGTAATTCACTCGCCTAAAAATATTGTGCGGATAATTGATACAATTTTAGATTGTAAAACTGGGTCCTATTTGGCGTTAAGGATCCCAAGAAAGATACAACTTATATGCAATTTATGGTTGTATTTTGTGAAACAAAAAAGGCCTCCGCGGGGAGGCCTTTCTGTATTGGTATAATCAAAAATTTCTAACTGAAAATTCTGATCGCGCTTTGCAAGGTAATCCAGACGCCCCAGAGGATCGGAATGCCAACGGCAAGCCATGCGAGTGCTGCTTGACGATCAAGGCCACCTTTGCCGATGCCGTATGATCCACCCTGCGGGCCTGATGACGCTTGCGCTTGTAAAGAGCGGACTTCAGCGTCGCTCATAAACCACTTCTTCGCGACGGGCTTTACAAACATATTGGCTATGAAACCAAGGATCAAAAGGCCGGCCAAAATATACATTGTGAAGTCATAGAGCTTGTCGGCAGAGACGCCGGCGGCTTTGTTGAATTCACGAATGTAATTGACGACCACTGGGCCAATAATCCCTGCCGTTGACCAGGCCGTGAGCAAGCGGCCGTGGATTGCACCGACAAATTGCGTTCCGAACATGTCAGCGAGATATGCGGGGATCGTCGCGAAGCCGCCGCCATACATCGAGAGAATGATGCAGAAGGCACCCACAAACAATGTCTTCGATCCCATATGAGCGAAGCTTGGTGCTGACGCATAAAGCACGATGCCGAGGAGGAAGAATGTATAATAAGTTTTCTTTCTCCCAATGATGTCGGAGAGCGAGGCCCAGAAGAAGCGACCCGCAATATTGAAGAGCGACAAGAGCCCGGCAAAGCCTGCCGCGATTCCGGCGATGGCCGTCTTCTGGCTCGCATCAAGCGCAGCAAATCCGATTTCGGGTTTGCCGATTAAGGCGCCGCCGAAAATTTCCTGAAGCATCGGGGATGCCATACCGAGCACACCGATACCTGCCGATACGTTCAAGCAGAGCACAGCCCAGATGAGCCAGAATTGCGGCGTCTTGTGCGCGTTTTTCAAATGCACATGACCTGTTGTGATCATTGCATTGGCGTCTGCTGACGGGGGTGTCCATCCATCAGGGCGCCATCCAGCGGGAGGAATGCGATACCCGAAAGCGCCAGCCAACATAAAGACCGAATAAACTGCCGCCATCACGAGAAATGTTTCAAAGACGCCAACGGATGTTGCCGTTTTAAATCCCGCAACAGGAAGAAAAGCGAAAGCGCCTTTCCACTCGAATACATTGCCGCCATTCATCAGAAGATTAGCAAGGGGCGAGCCAATCATTGCACCGCCGCCAAAGCCCATGATGGCCATGCCCGTCGCCATACCGCGACGATCCGGAAACCATTTTACAAGTGTGGAGACAGGCGAAATATAGCCAAGACCTAAGCCGATGCCGCCAATAACGCCTGAGCCTAGCCACATGAGCCAGAGTTGATGCGTTGCAACGCCGATTGCTGAGATCACAAGACCACCGCACCAGCACAAGGTTGAGACGACAGCGGCTTTGCGGGGACCTTCACGTTCGAGCCAGCCGCCCCAAATCGCTGCGGATGATCCGAGCAACACAAAGAAGAGCGTATACATCCAACCCAGTTCAGCGACTTTCCAATCGCAAGCTGTGGTGAAGAGAGCGTTCCAAATACCCGCATCTGCAGGGCAGGCGAGGGGCTTCGTAATGCCGATAGCTTGGGAAAGGGGCAACCAGAAAACGGAAAAGCCATAGGCCATGCCGATACATAAATGGATGGCCAACGCTGCTGGAGGAACGAGCCACCGATTAAAACCCGGCTGAGCAATGATGCGGCTGCGATCAAGCAGGCCATTAGGCGCTTGTGTTTCACTTGTCATTGATTTTTCATCCCTGATTATTGTTTTTGAACAAAGAAAGAATTTTTATTTTTTTACTCTAACTTTTGTTTTCTTATTTTTTAACCATGATCCCATCTATGACTTAATTCTTTTTGTCGTTTTGACGGCCCTTACTGCGTGCCCTTCCGTGGCTAAAGCTGATTGTCGCGCAACTATTATGTCTAGGCCTTCGCGATGCGCAATTTTTTTACTGCGGACGCGACAAAAGGTTGCAAGGCAGCTTCGCCCTTTTTGTCGAGATGGGCGAAGAATTCGTCCCGCATTTTGCGGTTCCAGAACTTGGATATGTGCTCACGAATGCCTTCAACCGCCGCATCTTCGGGATAGGATTTGAAGAAATCGCCGATCTGGTTCGCCATTTTGACGAGTTTTTCGGGATCCGTGCCATGGGTTGGTGCAGCGGTCATGGGCGCGTCTCCTTTGCGAAGTCATGAGTAAGATTTGTAAATTTCATAGCACCATCGGCGCGGGCAATCGCGTAGAGCGTGATGCCGAGAGCTTCGGCGCGTTCGACGGCGAGACTTGTGGGGGCTGATATCGCGACAAGCGTGGAGGCGCCAAAGCGCGCGGTCTTTTCGATCATTTCATATGACGCACGGCTTGTGATGAGCATGAAACCGGAGTGCGGATCGGCACCTTGGCGGAGGAGGGCACCGATAGTTTTATCAAGCGCGTTGTGACGGCCGACATCCTCCCGCGCGAGAATGAATGTGCCATTCACATCAAACCAAGCGGCCGCATGCACGGCGCGTGTCGCATCATTCAAAGGCTGAT
>RFXE01000400.1 GCA_009921785.1 Alphaproteobacteria bacterium | reverse complement strand
AAGACCGCATCGCGAATATCTTCAAAGAGCTTGCCGGTTACGAGTGTTTCCGAATTGAACGGCACATAACCGACGCTGCGACGCGCGCCATAAAAATGCGACGTAAAGGTGAGGCCATAGACGCAGCAGGCCGAGCCAGAAAGAATGGTCGCTGTACGACGCATACGCAAACCGACGCGAAGCGATCCGAAAGCAGGGCACATGCTTTGCGGCTGGTCATGCGGCCCTAGCGGATAGTCTTCCTTGTAGCGATTGAGAATGTCGCTCTTGCCGGCTGCGGCAGCGGCCTTCTGCAATTCTTCCTTGCCGCCATGACAAGAAAGGCCCGCAAGTGCGGGAGCGGCGGATGATTGATCCGCGCCAGCCTGTCCGTTTGTCATGGGTTTATCATTCATGTCCATCACACCGTGTCGTAGACAACTTCGAGAGAGACATTTGATTGCGCGATACCACCGCGCATATCTTCTTGAGAGGCTGGCAAGAGAACAACATCGCGGCCGACGGTGTCGCCTGCGAAGAGTCCCAAGAGTCCATCCTGATCCAGTGGCGTTGGACGCACAGGAGGCGCACTCACCACATTGTCAGAGAGTGCTTCAAACAGGCTTGCCCATTCACCGCCCGGCTTGCCGATGATCTCGTAATTCGCACTCTTGCGGCGAATATCTTCGTTCTGCGGAATAGCCGCGAGAACCGGAATGCCAACCGCATCAGCAAAAGCTTGCGCTTCACCCGTGCCGTCATCTTTGTTGATGACGATACCGGCGACACCAACATTGCCGCCGAGCTTACGGAAATATTCAACGGCTGAGCAGACATTGTTGGCGACATAAAGCGATTGCAGATCATTCGATCCGACAATGATCACTTTCTGGCACATGTCGCGGGCAATCGGCAGGCCGAAGCCGCCGCAGACAACGTCGCCCAAGAAGTCGAGCAATACATAATCAAAGCCCCATTCATGGAAGCCGAGTTTTTCTAAAAGCTCGAAACCGTGAATGATGCCGCGTCCACCGCACCCACGACCAACTTCTGGTCCGCCGAGTTCCATCGCAAAGACGCCATCGCGTTTGAAGCACACATCACCGATGCTTACTTCATCGCCCGCCAATTTTTTCTTGGCCGATGTCTCGATAATTGTGGGGCATGCGCGACCACCAAACAAAAGTGATGTTGTATCACTTTTTGGATCGCATCCGATGAGCAAAACGCGCTTGCCGGTTTGTGCCATCATGTAAGAGAGATTGGCGAGTGTGAAACTTTTGCCAATGCCGCCCTTGCCATAAATGGCAATGACTTGTGTTTCTTTTTTCACTTCGCCGGTATGAACGGGATCGGGTTCGATTGCCGCTTCAGAGCGAAGGCCAGATTTCAAAGCGTGATTGATTTCGATCGCAGTCATGCAGCTTCTCT
>RFXE01000399.1 GCA_009921785.1 Alphaproteobacteria bacterium | reverse complement strand
CGTAAGAGGCAACGACAATAAGGCGAGGGTCGGCATAGAGAGATCGGGTTGCGGCCAGGGCGCATCAGGAGCAATGGCGAGCGGGAAGCGTTGCAGCATCAACCATGTCGGCTCGCTTTGCGCTTGATCAGCACTCAAGATGATTTGCGTATCGTATGGGGTGATCTCTCCATAAGACAAAAAGATCATGCCACAGGCAAACGCACCCATTTTAATGAGGCTTTTCAAGCGTGAGCTGCGCTGTAAGACGTGAGGGGTAGGGGCTCTGTCGAAGGCTTTTCTCAGTGCTTCGACTTCATCGGATGAGAGAACCGTTGCGTGTTCTCGTGCCATAGGCTCCTGTCCTGTCGGATGAATGACACCCTGTCACGCATCGCCGACAACCCTGCATAGTTCATACCATGATCATAAAGCTGTGCGAAGAGCGAAGCTCTGGTGCGGATTCATCCACAGATCTTAGCGTTAGCCCTTGCATCGTCCTGTAACGCTTGCTATGCACCCTGCCGAGCGGGGGTTGTCCCCGCCTTTGTTTTGATGGGCGCATAGCTCAGTTGGTAGAGCAGCTGACTCTTAATCAGCGGGTCCTAGGTTCGAGCCCTAGTGCGCCCACCATCAAAACCTAAAATTCTAGCAAAAATGATTTGACCTCGGTTGCCCTTAAGATGCGGCAACGAGCGTCATATCGTGTCTTCGTGATGATGAGCAATCAACAAAAAACCCGCCATTTCTGGCGGGTTTTTGTATTTCGATCTGATCTTGAAACGATCAGCGCGAATAGAATTCGATAACCAGCGATGGTTCCATCTGTACCGGATAGGGCACATCAGCCAGCGCGGGAATGCGAATGAATTTCGCAGCCATCTTCTTGTGATCGACTTCAATGTAATCAGGTGTATCGCGCTCGGTGAGCTGGGTCGCTTCGAGAACGACTGTGAGCTCGCGTGATGATTCTTTCACTTCGATCACATCGCCGATCTTGACTTGATAGGAGCTGATATTCACGCGACGACCATTCACCTTCACGTGGCCGTGATTGATGAACTGGCGGGCAGCGAACACGGTCGCGACGAATTTCGCGCGATACACGACCGCGTCGAGGCGGCGCTCTAGCAAGCCGATCAGATTTTCGCCCGAGTCACCCTTAAGGCGAAGCGCTTCGTGATAATAACGGCGGAACTGCTTTTCCGAGATATTGCCGTAATAGCCCTTGACCTTCTGCTTGGCGCGCAGCTGCGTGCCGAAGTCGGACATTTTGCCTTTGCGGCGTTGGCCGTGCTGACCAGGACCATATTCGCGGCGGTTTACAGGGCTCTTCGGACGGCCCCAGATATTCTCGCCAAGACGGCGATCGATCTTATGTTTTGCGTCAATACGCTTTGTCATCGCTGTTCCTCATGGTTTGAGCGAAGT
>RFXE01000398.1 GCA_009921785.1 Alphaproteobacteria bacterium | reverse complement strand
CAGCACATCCTGATTTTTATATCGCTCGCGATGGGGCGTCGCTTGCTGCGCGGGGAAGTGATGGCCGCTTAAATGTGATGGGCCGAGGCCTCACTGAGTTTACTGTCGCGCAATGGCTCTCTGCTGACGGTGATGCGCGACCGAGTGACGATCCGTCTTTGAAACAAGGCGCATTCTGTTCATCATCGGGTTGTGTCATGACAAATACCAAGGGCGAAAAAATTGTCCTCGGACTAGAGCGCGATGATCTTGATGAGGATTGTAAAATCGCGTCTATTTTGATTACGCCCTATTACGCGCCACAAGCCTGCTCCAAAGCTCTTGTGATTGATCGTGAAGTGGTGGATCGTTATGGCGCGGTGGCGCTTTATCGCGATGAGAGCGCTAAAAGCGAAAAATTAAATTCGAACACTTACCGTATTGAAGGCGCGCGTGATCCCGCGAAAAATAGACCCTGGATGCGCAGTGCTCTACGAAGCGCGCAAAACACGCCCGACACAACGAAAGAGCCAACACTCCGAACGCCGCCTGATCCGGAGGCCGAAGCGCTCACACCGCGTTAACGCGACGAATTTAATCAGACGACGCTCATCAATAGCGCCGCATCAAACTCACAAGCTTGCCTTGAATCCGCACGCGGTCGGGGCCGAGCACACGTGTCTCATAGGCCGGATTGGCTGCTTCTAGCGCGATGGATGAACCGCGTTTGCGAAGACGCTTCAAAGTCGCTTCTTCATCATCGATCAAAGCGACAATGATATCGCCCGTATTCGCTGAATCCTGTTTCTTGATGATGACCGTATCGCCGTCATGAATACCGGCTTCGATCATCGAGTCTCCACGTACTTCAAGCGCGTAGTGATCTCCAGTGCCTAGCATATCGGGCGGCATACCGATCGTATGGGACCGCGATTGGATCGCTTCAATCGGCGTACCGGCCGCGATACGACCCATGACCGGAATGGAAATGAAAGGTGGCGCATCATTGGCGGGCGCGGGCCTTACACGGCCCAAATCACCTTCAATGACACTCGGATTAAACTTGCCGCGCGGCGCATGGTTGGGCACGGCCATTTCGGGAATTTTGATGACTTCGATCGCACGGGCGCGATTGGCAAGACGCCGGATAAAGCCCCGTTCTTCAAGCGCGGTGATCAGGCGGTGAATGCCGGATTTAGACCGCAGATCGAGCGCTTCTTTCATTTCGTCGAAGGAGGGGGGCACCCCTTCGGCAGCCAAGCGGTCTTGGATGAAGCGCAGAAGTTCAATCTGTTTGCGGGTCAGCATGGGGCAGCTCTCTCCGAATCATTTCCGCCTGATCATTCGCTTAAAAACGGAAACAAAAGATGAACATGGATAGCTGTTCTTGATATGTTCCGCAAGAGGGAAATACCTAAGTCATGAAATTTTT
>RFXE01000397.1 GCA_009921785.1 Alphaproteobacteria bacterium | reverse complement strand
TCTGAATAGCAATCGCGAAGGAAAACACATCGCGTCCCCAACCGAATTCGGACGTCATGGGCAATTGAAAGAGGCCGATGGAGGAGCGAGGGCCGAAAGTTAGGAGGCCGATCAGGCATCCGCACGCCACGATAAGCACCGGCGAAAAACTCCGCGCTTCAGGGCCTTCTTCGGTGCGAGTCTGGGTCATGATGAGCGTGCCTTATTGGATTATCCGCCTCTATAGCGATTTTGAGGGGCCAAAGCGAGCAAATCGTCCTCGTTTTTTGTGATTTTGGGGCGCGATCCAGGCTCTTTTAGTCTTTATTCCGAGTGCTGAACCAGTTTTTTCGGGGAATATCGCCTTCGGGCGATGTTGCTTTTTGAGGCTTGATCCGTCATGCACCTTTCACAATCTCGCACATGCGAAGAGGAACCACGTAATGGCGAAGTGGGTCTATACGTTTGGAGACGGACGGGCCGAAGGCCAGTCCACAATGCGCAATCTCCTCGGCGGCAAAGGGGCCAATCTTGCTGAGATGAGCAATCTTGGATTGCCCGTTCCCCCTGGCTTCACCATCACCACCGAAGTCTGCACTTATTATTATGATCACGGAAAAACCTATCCGGCTGAACTTGAAGCTGAAGTCACGAAGGCGCTTGATCATATCGGCGCGTTGACGAGCAAAGGTTTCGGTGATCGCGAGAACCCCTTGCTTGTTTCCGTTCGCTCGGGCGCGCGCGCGTCAATGCCGGGCATGATGGATACGGTGCTCAATCTCGGCTTGAATGACGTCACGGTTGAAGCACTTGCCAAAGGTGCAGGCGATGCGCGCTTTGCGTGGGATTCCTATCGCCGCTTCATTCAGATGTATTCGGATGTCGTGCTTGGCGTTGATCACCATGTCTTTGAAGACATTCTCGAGACATTGAAAGATCGCAAAAACTATACGCTCGACACCGACCTTTCGGCCGATGAATGGAAAGCGGTTGTTGCGGATTATAAAAAAGCTGTTGAGGCGGAATTGGGAAAACCATTTCCGCAAGATCCGAAAGAACAGCTTTGGGGCGCTATTGGTGCCGTGTTTGGGTCATGGATGAATGCGCGCGCAAATAAATATCGCGAGTTGCACAATATCCCCGCGAGCTGGGGCACTGCGGTGAATGTGCAAGCGATGGTGTTCGGCAATCTTGGCGAGTCATCTGCCACGGGTGTTGCGTTCACGCGCAATCCGTCAACGGGTGAAAAAGCGCTCTATGGTGAGTTTCTGATCAATGCGCAGGGTGAGGATGTCGTTGCCGGCATTCGTACGCCGCAAGACATTACCGAAGTGGCGCGTATTGCAGCAGGCTCCGATAAGCCTTCACTTGAAAGAGCGATGCCGGAAGCCTATGCGGAGTTCATTCGCATTTGCGGATTGCTCGAAGGGCATTATCGCGATGTGCAAGATGTCGAGTTCA
>RFXE01000396.1 GCA_009921785.1 Alphaproteobacteria bacterium | reverse complement strand
ACATCCGAGATCGACTGGCCCATCATATCGATTTCGCCAAGAATGCGCTTGGCGTGTTCGACAATCATCGCGCCTTCGGCGGTGAGCCCCGTGAAGCGATGGCCGCGTTCCACAAGCGGCACCCCCAATTCATCTTCCAAAGTTTTGATCGCGCCCGAGAGCGTAGGCTGCGAAATGTTGCACGCTTTTGCCGCGCGCGCGAAATGTTGTTCACGCGCAAGAGCCACAAGATAAGCGAGCTGTTTAATGACCATGTGCTTGCCTACTCCGCACGCGCGCGAAGTGCGCGTGCGGGGCGCGAGTAAAACCACGACGCGCCCCAGGCCAATGCAAAAATACCGACGATCACAAAACCGAGATCACCAAAATGATCCCACACGAGACCGACCTGATCCCAGAAGGTTCCGGTGAGATCAAGCTTCTCATGAAGGAGACCCAAGACTTCGATGAGGCCGATCACAAGTGCGACGACAACCGACAGGCCCGTGATGATGAGATTGTACACAATCTTGCGACGCGGATTGAGATAGGCCCATTGATAGGCGCCCACCATCAACACGCCATCGAGTGTATCGACCAGCGCCATGCCGGCGGTGAAGAGCGCAGGGAAAATCATAACCGAGATCAGCGTGCAGCATCCGCCTGCGGCTTCAGCGGCGGCGATTCCAAAGAGGCTAATTTCGGTGGCGGTATCAAAACCAAGACCAAAGAGAAAGCCCAAAGGAAACATATGCCAGCCGCGCGAGATGAGGCGGAATAAGGGACGCATCAGGCGCGAGATGAACCCGCGTCCGTTGAGGGCACGATTGAGTTCTTCTTCCGACCAATCTTTTCCGGCGCGGATGAGGCGCGCCGTTTTCACGACATTGATGAAGACGCCGAAATTGAAGAGGGCGATGATGAAGAGGAAACTTGCGGAAAAAAGTGTCGAGAACAAACCGCCATAATCACGCCACTCAGCAAAGGAGGCATCATCAAATGAGCGCGCGGTGAGGGCGATCAGCCACACGGCGACGCAAATCAAGGTTGAATGACCAAGCGCAAAGAAAAGTCCGACAGAGAGGGGCTTTTTGCCTTCCTGCATGAGTTTGCGTGTGACATTGTCGATGGCCGCGATGTGATCGGGATCAACCGCATGGCGAAGCCCCAAAACATAAGCAAGCGCGCAGGTGCCGAGCAGAACGGGCATGTCATGAAAGGTGATGAGCGCCCACAGCCAAACGAGAAGATTGGCGATCAGCAAACCTGAAAACAACGCGATGATGCGCGGTTTAAGCGGGGCATCCGTTGAGGGCGTTGTCGCGTTGATCATCAAAAATCTCTATCGCTGCGAAGTATCAGAAATGGCGTGGAAAAAACTTCCCGTGACGTGACCGCGACGACTACCGGACGGCGCAGGTGCCGAGCCATAGGCATCAATCACGGTCGCAAAGGGGTCGT
>RFXE01000395.1 GCA_009921785.1 Alphaproteobacteria bacterium | reverse complement strand
ACATGACCGACCAGATTGCGGAAGGTGCGACGATGCGTGCCGAGCATCCCAAGACACCATTGCGGACGCGTTGCCATTTGCCAAATATGTTTCGGCGTAAATTTTGGTGGGGCGGACAAACCATTGCGCAAATCCTTGTGACGTTGACCCAAGATTTGCAGATCCATCGTCAAAACAAGCGCAGAACATTTTGCCGCTTTGGTGCGATCAATCAAACGCTCGATGAATTTGCGATCACGCATCACATAAAGCTGAAACCAAAATGGCTTTGATGTGTTCTCAGCAACATCTTCAATCGAGCAAATGCTCATCGTTGAAAGCGTAAAGGGAACACCAAATTTTTCGGCTGCACGTGCGGCTTTGATTTCACCATCGGCATGTTGCATGCCGGTCAAGCCCGTAGGTGCCAGCGCCACAGGCATCGCAATTTTGTCGCCGAGCATTTCGGTAGCGAGCGAGCGGCCTTCCATATTCACGGCGACGCGTTGGCGCAGGAGAATTTTGGCAAAATCGCTTTCATTGGCGCGATAGGTGCTCTCGGTCCAGCTGCCTGAATCCGCATAATCAAAAAACATCTTGGGCACGCGGCGACGCGCGAGGTCTTTCAATTCGGCAATGGTCAGGCAGGCATCAACAGCGGACATCGCATCATTCCCCAAACGGATTTTCTTGTTGGCCCTATAGCTAAAGCGGTTTGTGGGTCTTGAGAAGCCCGTCACACGCTGGGCATAGTGAGAAAAAACGCAGAGGGAGTTACGCCATGTCCGATTTCTCGATTTCAGATCGGGGCCAGACCGTCATCACCACGGTTGATGAGCGCATGGGCGAATTATCGGCCTGGAACCGGACAATTTTCGAATTTGGCGAGACGGCCTGGCGTGAAGAACGCTCGGCGCGTTGGTATATTGAGCGTCTACGCGCTGAAGGTTTTACGGTCGAGGAATGCTCGGGTGGCATGCCGACGGCCTTTTCCGCACGCTGGTCGAATGGATCAGGCCCGTCCGCAATGACCTATGCGGAATATGACGCGGTGCCGGGCAATTGCCAAAAAGCAGCGCCTTATCGCGCGCCACGTGACGGGCTCTCGCGCTTTGCGGGCGGTCATACGGATCCGCATTCGGCTTTAGGGATGAGCGGGCTCGGTGGTGTGCTCGCGGCCAAAGCGGCGATGGAAAAGCACAACATCACTGGCACGCTAAGATTCATGGGTGAGCCTGCTGAAAAAGTCCGCGGCTCAAAACCGATCCATGCCGCGAAAGGCTATTATGACGGGCTTGATGGCATCGTCTCCTTTCATCCCTTCTATATGTTGCCTTATGCGAATACATGCCGATGGGACACGCATTGTGGCCCCTATTATGGCGTCATTTACGAGTTTCTCTGCGAGACCCCGGAAAGCTGGTTAGAAGACACCAATCGTTCGAATGCTGGCAATCCGAT
>RFXE01000394.1 GCA_009921785.1 Alphaproteobacteria bacterium | reverse complement strand
TTTCAAAAGCAGCGCGCCGCTCCGGCGTATCGACCGGTTGCGCCTCGAGCCCGCGCATCCAGAACAGATCGACAAGCGGCATCGCGCGTTCGATCACGGTTTCAATCGCGCTCGCACCGCCGCTTTTAAAAAGATCATCCGGATCTTGGCCATCCGGCAGAAGCGCGAAGCGCAAAGATTTGCCTGGCGCGATCATCGGCAGCGCGACATCAATGGCGCGATAGGCCGCGCGTTTACCGGCTTTATCACCATCGAAACAGAGGATGGGCTCATCCGCCATGCGCCAGAGCAATTGCAATTGCTCCTCGGTCAAGGCGGTGCCCAAAGGCGCGACCGTATGCGCGAAGCCTGCGCGCGCCATGGCAATCACATCGACATAGCCTTCAACCGCAATCACTGTGCCTTTGTCATGCACGGCCTTGCGCGCGCGATGATGATTGAAGAGCACGCGGCCTTTGTGAAAGAGCGGCGTATCCGGCGAGTTCAAATATTTCGCCGGCACATCTTTTTCGAGCGCGCGGCCGCCAAAGGCGATCACCCGCCCGCGCGCATCATGAATGGGAAACATCACACGATCGCGAAAGCGATCATAAGGCACGGGAATATCATCCCCCGCGATGAGCAAGCCCGCTTCGATCATCACATCGCTCGGGACATTTTTTGACGCGAGAAAATCACGCAGCGCGAAACGCTCCGCCGGCGCATAGCCCAAAGCGAACTCGGCCCACACCTCGCGCGTGAGCCCGCGCCCTTCGAGATAGGCGCGCGCTTTGGCGCCCTGCGGGCCTTTCAAGGTGGCGGCAAAAAACTCGGCCGCAAGCGCCATGGCCTCGACGAGCCCCTTGGCGCGCACCTCCATCCGCTCGGCCTCCTCAGACCGGGCGGGCATGGCCACGCCCGCCTCGGAGGCGAGCCGCTCGACGGCTTCGGGGAAGGCGAGCCCCTCGGTTTCCATCAAAAAGGTGAAGATGTCGCCATGTTTGCCGGAGGAGAAATCGTGATAGAAGCCCTTCTGATCATTGACGAAAAAGGACGGGCTCTTCTCCGCATTGAAGGGCGAGAGGCCCTTCCACTCGCGCCCCGCTTTGGTGAGCTTCACGCGCCGACCGACGACAGCCGAGACCGGCAGCCGCGCGCGGATTTCTTCCAAAAGGGAGGGCGGAAATTTCATCCCCCCTCTTTAGCAGACCTGAGGCGGCGGGAGGAAGGGCGGGGTTTGGGGGGTATCAGAGCGTCTCATCCCTCAGCCTTAGGAGTTGTGAGAATTATGGTTCACATGTCTCGGATACGCGCACTCACCTTTTCTCGTCATGGCCGGGCTCGTCCCGGCCATCCACGACTTAAGACAAAACTCAGACGGCTCTGAAGTAAGTCGTGGATGCCCGCCACAAGGACGGGCATGACGGAGGAAGGATAGGAGGGGAAGCCTACTCCCTAAGCCCTAAGCTCCAAGCCCTAAGCCCTACACCC
>RFXE01000393.1 GCA_009921785.1 Alphaproteobacteria bacterium | reverse complement strand
TGGCTATTTTGAACGCGCCTATGGCATCAAGATGATCGCCCCGCTTGGCGTGGCACCTGAAGCTCAACCCTCAGCCAAAGATCTGGCCCGTATCATCCGGCAGATCCGCGAGGAGGCCGTTCCGGCAATCTTCCTCGAAACCATGATTGATCCCCGCCTCGCCCAGCAACTCGCCGCCGAATCGGGGGCAAAAATCGGCGGAACTATTTATTCGGACACGCTATCCGCAAAAAATGGGCCGGCGGGGACTTACATCACGATGATGGAAACCAATATAAGGGCTCTGACTGACGCGCTCGCCCCTTAAGAGCCGCCCCTTCTTTCCGCCCTTGTGGAGCATCCTATGTCCGAGAAGATCCCTGTTACTGTGCTCACCGGCTATCTCGGCGCCGGCAAGACGACCTTGCTCAACCGGATTTTAACGGAGCCGCATGGCAAAAAATTCGCCGTGATCGTCAATGAATTCGGTGAGATCGGAATCGACAATGATCTTGTTGTCGGTGCGGATGAAGAAGTCTTCGAAATGAATAATGGCTGCATCTGCTGCACAGTGCGCGGCGATCTCATTCGCATCATCGCTGCACAGTGCGCGGCGATCTCATTCGCATCATCGAAGGGCTGATGAAGCGCAAAGGGAAATTCGATGCGATCATCGTCGAGACGACGGGCCTCGCCGACCCCGCCCCTGTGGCGCAGACTTTCTTCGTAGATGACGACGTGTCATCGAAAGCGCGGCTTGATGCGGTGGTGACAGTTGTTGATGCGCGTTGGCTTAAAGAGCAATTGCATGATGCGCCGGAGGCCAAAAACCAGATTGCTTTTGCTGATGTGATCATCATCAACAAGACCGATCTTGTTACGCCGGAGGAATTAGCTGAGGTTGAGCGCAAAGTCCGCGCGATCAATGCGTATGCGGCGATTCATAAAACCGTGAAATCGTCTGTTCCTCTTGATGCGGTTCTCGGCAAAAATGCGTTTGATCTCGACCGCATTCTCGATATCGCACCGGAGTTTTTAGAGGATGTGCATGTCCATCATGACACAAACATAAAATCGATTGCGCTCACTATTCCAGGTGATATCGATCCTGATAAATTCATGCCTTGGATTTCCGAATTCACGCAGAAGGAAGGTCCCAATATTCTGCGCTGCAAGGGCATTCTCTCCTTCAAGAATGAGCCGAAGCGCTTTGTCTTCCAAGGCGTCCATATGATCCTTGATGGTGATTTGCAGCGTGAATGGAAGCCGGACGAAGTGCGGCAATCGAAGATGGTCTTTATTGGCCACAAGCTTGATCGTACCGCTATCGAGAAGGCTGTCGAGGCCTGCCGCGCATGAATGATGCGTCACAATCTCTGACAACGCGTGTCGAGTCTCTGAAAGCGGGCGCGCATGTCATTCATGCAGGCTTTCTGAACGAAGAGCCCCTGCTCGCTTTGGCGGATGGTCGTATTCTCATCGGCGAACAGA